>JBQGEN010000160.1:0-29625 GCA_052039615.1 Sideroxyarcus sp.
GCGCGCGCGGTTTCGGCGTGGTCGCCGGTGATCATCTTGACGCGGATGCCGGCGGCCTTGCAGTCGCGCACGGCAGCGATGGCTTCGTCGCGCGGCGGGTCGCTGATGCCGACCATGCCGAGCAGGGTGTAGCCGCCCTGCATGTCGCTGAAATTCAGCTCGCGCTGGCCGGCGTCCACCGTCTTCATCGCCAGCGCCAGCACGCGCTGGCCGAGCGCACCGGTCGCGGCCATGCTTGCGTGCCAGTACGCCAGGTCCAGCGGCGCGTCTTCGCCGACTGCGCGCTGCAGATGGCACATCGCCAGCACCTGCTCCACCGCGCCTTTGACGAAGATATAGGCATGGCCGCTGTGGTCGTGGTGCAGCGTGGCCATGAAGCGATGCTCGGACTCGAACGGGATATGGTCGGTGCGCGGCAGCGCGTCGTGCTCGAAGGTCACGTCCATGCCGGCCTTCAGCGCCAGCGGGATCAGCGCGCCCTCGGTCGGGTCGCCCGCGATGTGCCAGGCGCCGTCGCGCTCGTGCAGTGCGGCATCGTTGCTGAGCAGACCGACGCGCAGCAGGTCCAGCGCATGCGCATGCTCGCCGATGTTTGCCTCGCGGCCGTCGATGGCGAAGCCGCCGTGCGGCGCATAGCCGCTGCCGCTGACCTCGAACACCTGGGTGGCGGTGATCACGCGCTGCACCGTCATCTCGTTCTTGGTCAACGTGCCGGTCTTGTCGGTGCAGATGGTGGTGACCGAGCCCAATGCCTCCACCGCCGGCAGGCGGCGCACGATCGCGTTGCGTCTTGCCATGCGCTGCACGCCGAGTGCCAGCGTGATGGTCATCACCGCCGGCAGGCCCTCAGGGATCGCCGCCACCGCCATGCTGACCGCGGCGAGGAACATGTCGCCCAGGCCGAATTCATGCACTAGCCAACCGAACAGCAGGGTGAGCGCGGCCAGTCCCATGATGGCGAAGGTCAGCCAGCGCCCGAACGTTTCCATCTGGCGCAGCAGCGGCGTGGTCATGCTCTGCACCTCTTGCAGCAGCGCGCTGATGCGCCCGATCTCGGTGGCGTCGGCCGTCGTCACCACCACGCCCGTGCCCTGGCCGTACACCACCAGCGTGCCGGAATAGGCCATGCAATAGCGGTCGCCGAGCACGGCGCGCGCGTCCACTGCCGCCGCGTTCTTTTCGACCGCGGCGGATTCGCCGGTCAGCGCCGCCTCGTCGATGCGCAGGTTCTTCGCCGCGAGCAGGCGAAGGTCGGCCGGCACCTTGTCGCCGGACGCGAGCAGCACGATGTCGCCGGGCACCAGCGTGTCCGCCGCCACCACATGGCGTTTGCCTTCGCGCAGCACGGTGGCTTCGGGTGACAGCATGCGCCGGATCGCCTCCATCGCCTTCTCCGCCTTGCCCTCCTGGATGAAGCCGATGACGGCGTTGATCACCACCACGCCGACGATCACCGCCGTGTCCACCCAGTGCGCGAGCAGTGCGGTGACGAGGGCCGCGGCCAGCAGCACATAGATCAGCACATTGTGGAACTGCAGCAGAAGGCGCAGCAGCGGCCCGCGCCGGTGCGGCGGCGTCAGCCGGTTCGGGCCGTAGCGCTGCAGGCGTTGCGCCGCCTCGTCGGAAGGCAGCCCGTCCGCGGTCGCGGCCAGTGCGGCCAGTGCTTCTTGCGCCGACAGGCCGTGCCAGTCGCGCGTGGACGAGGCGGGGGAGGGGGTGTGCGCCATTGCCGTTGCCCTTTCAGATCGGATGCTCAAGGAGCTCTGCCATTAGCAAGATCATGCCTGCACGGCGAAAGCCGCGCTATTGCCCATGGTGGAACAGCAGCCACGCGTTGAGGATATAGAGCAGGAACAGCCCGAGGCTGATCCAGGTCAGCCCGAGCAGGGCCCGCCGCTGCGGACGGAACACGAGGCCGACGATCACTAGCGCGCTCATCATCACCGCGGTGAAGGCGGTCAGCGCGTGACTGGCATCGACCTGCGCCAGCAGCGGACCCTTGACGTAAAACAGGTCGTCCACCGCCAGGATGATGATGTCGAACAGGTTGCTGCCGAGCAGGTTGGCGATGGCCATGTCCAGCGCGCCGAGGCGCAGCGCAGCGATGGTGACCGCGGCCTCCGGGGCGGAGGTCACCGCGGCCACCAGCAGGGTGCCGACGAAGCTTTGTCCCCAGCCCATCATGTCCGCGATGTCCTTGGCCAGGAATGGCAGCCAGGAGCCGGCCAGCACCACGGCCAGCGCCGCCTGCGCGTAGCCCTTGATCGCATCGCGCAGCGTGGCATCGGGATAGCGTTCGGCGGCGGTTTCGACGAATTCGCTCAGGGTGCGCCGTTCATAGCTGTACACGGCGCGCATCGCTACCAGATAGACGAGTAGGATGAACGGCGAGTACATTCCGACATGGCCGAAGGCCGGACTCATGCCGGCCTGGTCCAGCAGCAGGCTGAAGCCGGCGAATGCGATCAGGATCGCACCCAGCGCTGCCGACAGGATGTGCCCCTGTGCCGCGCGGCTGTAAAAGGTCTCGCGCCGGTACAGCGCATCCAGCATGACCAGGATGGCAAGGTTGAACACCGTGCTGCCCAGCACGTCGCCGACCGCGATGTTGGGCGCGCCGGCGACAGTCACGGCGGAGATGCCGCTGACCAGTTCCGGCAGCGAGGTGGCGGTGGACAGCAGGATCAGGCCGATCCAGGAGGCGGAGACGCCGGACTTCTCGGCGATGATATCGCCGTAGCGGGACAGGTAATAGCCCGCAAAGCCGATGATGAAAAGACACAGCAGGAGTTGCAGCCAGAGCAGCATAGTGCACCTCGTTCCGGATGACGCGATAGTACAACGAATGCCTCGGCGTGAGCAGACGCAGGCCGGCCGTCAGGCTGCCTGTCCGGTGCTGTCCGGCTCAGGGCGTGCGCTCGATCGCGAAGTAGTACCAGAGGTAATAGGCCCCGACTACCGTGCCGACGGGAAAGGTGAACAGCGACAGCGCCGCGCAGGTGAGGTAAAGCCAGGTCAGGCGCGGCACGTTTGCCGCCAACGCCACCCCGGCAGCGAAATACACCAGGCTGATCAACAAGCCGGCGACGAACATCAGAGTCGTGAGGGCGGCGAAATTCAGCAGCACGACGGAGACGATCAATGCGCCGATCACCAGCCAGCAGATGCCGATGATGCGTTTGTGGATCATGCCGGCCTCCACGTCAGGTCCAGTTCGCGCGCGGCCTTCACGTCGTCGAGGCGGCGTACCGGCTGGGTCCACGGCGCGCCCTTCACCATTGCGGCGTCGCGGAAGGCTTCTTCGCGGATATCCTTCATCGCGGCGACGAAGCCGTCCAGCACTTCCTTCGATTCGGTCTCGGTCGGCTCGATCAGCAGGCACTCGGCGACCAGCATCGGGAAGTAGGTGGTCGGCGCGTGGAAGCCCTTGTCCAGCAGGCGCTTGGCGATGTCCATGGCGGACACGCCGGTGGCATCCTTCAGCTCCTTGGCCGAGACGATGAACTCGTGGCTGGCGCGGCGTTGCGGGAAGGCGACGGTGAATCCGGCCTTCTGCAGTTCGGCCATCAGGTAGTTGGCGTTGAGCGTGGCGAAGTCGGCTACGCGGTGCATGCCTTCCGCGCCCAGCATGCGCGCATACACATAGGCGCGCAGCAAAACGCCCGCGTTGCCCATGAAGCCGGACAGGCGGCCGATGGATTGCGGCAGGTCTTTTTCGGTCAGCCAGCGGTAGATATCGCCTTCCTTGCCTACCAGCGGGATCGGCATGAACGGCAGCAGGCGCGGAGCTACGCCCACCGCGCCCGCGCCCGGCCCGCCGCCACCGTGCGGCGGGGAGAAGGTCTTGTGCAGGTTCATGTGGATCACATCAAAGCCCATGTCGCCCGGTTTCACCTTGCCCAGGATGGCGTTGAGGTTGGCGCCGTCGTAATACAGCAGGCCGCCCGCGTCGTGCACGATCTGTTTGATGTCAGTGATGCGCTGCTCGAACACGCCCAGCGTGGAAGGATTGGTCAGCATCAGGCCGGCGGTCTGCGGGCCGACCGCGGTGCGCAGCGCGGCCAGATCGACGTCGCCGTTGGCGTCGGTCGGGATCTCCTTCACCGTGTAGCCGCACATCGTGGCCGTGGCGGGATTGGTGCCGTGCGCCGCATCCGGCACGATGATCTCGCGGCGCGCGGTGTCATTGCGCGACTCGTGGTAGGCGCGGATCATCGCGATACCGGCGAACTCGCCCTGTGCGCCCGCCATCGGCGTGAGCGACACGCCGGCCATGCCGGTCACGTCCTTCAGTATCTCCTGCAGGTCGTACAGGCAGGCGAAGAAACCCTGCCCGGTGGACTCGTGCGCCAGCGGGTGGCGCGCCAGGAAGTTCGGCAGCATCGCCAGCGAATTGCAGGCGCGCGGGTTGTACTTCATGGTGCATGAGCCGAGCGGGTAAAAATTGGTGTCGATGGAGTAGTTCTTCTGCGACAGGCGCGTATAATGGCGCACCACATCCATCTCGGAAGCTTCGGGCAACAGCGGCGCTTCCTTGCGCAGCAAGTGGGCGGGGATGCTGCTGGTCTCGGCGATATGTGCGGGTGCCTGCGCCGCGTTGCGGCGGCCGGGGTGGGAACGTTCAAAGATCAGCATTGAAGTTTGTCCTCGACTATTTCAGGGCGGCGAGGGCCGCGTCGTAATTGGGTTCGTGGGTGATGTCGCTCACCAGTTCCGCATGCAGCACGCGGTCGTTCTCGTCCAGCACCAGCACCGAGCGTGCGCAAAGCCCGGCCAGTGCCGTGTCGGCGATCTTTACGCCGTAGTTGCGCATGAAATCGCGCCCGCGCATCAGCGACAGCGTGACGACGTTCTCCAGCCCCTCGGCAACGCAGAAACGGCTCATGGCGAACGGCAGGTCGGCGGAGATCACCAGCACCACGGTGTTGGTCAGGCTGCTGGCTGCGTGGTTGAACTTGCGCGTGGAGGTCGCACACACGGCGGTGTCGAGGCTGGGCACGATGTTCAGGACTTTGCGCTTGCCCGCGAAGCTTTGCAGCGATACATCCTTCAAGTCCTTGTCCACCAGGGTGAACGCGGGTGCGGTCTGGCCGACGGCAGGGAAGATGCCGTAAAGGGTCACGGGCGCACCGTTCAGTTTCACGGCAGTCTTGTTGGCGATGTCTTTGCTCATGGCGAACCTCCTTCTAGTTGAGGGCGTGGCGCAGTGCAGAAACGTAGCTCTGGATGTCTTCGGCAGTCTTGGTTTCGGTCGCGCACACCAGAATGGCGTGGCCGAGCTGGGGATAATACGCCGACAAGTCGAAACCGCCGAGCACGCCCTGTTCCTGCATTTTCGCCAGGATTTCATGCGCCGGTTTGGGCAGGTGCAGCACCACTTCGTGGAAGTGGGGGGCGCTGAACAGGCGCTTCACGCCATGCACGCCGGAGGCCTGCACCGACAGCGCGGCGGTATTGGCGTGCGACGCAGCGGCCACGCGGCGCAATCCGTCCACGCCGAGCAGCGCCATGTGGATGGTGGCTGCAGTGACCATCAGGCCCTGGTTGGAGCAGATGTTGGAGGTGGCCTTGGCGCGGCGGATGTGCTGCTCGCGCGCCTGCAGCGTGAGGGTGTAGCCGGGCTTGCCTTCGAGGTCGACGGTGCGGCCGATGATGCGCCCCGGCATCTGGCGTACCAGCGCCTGTTTGCAGCACATGAAACCGAAGTAGGGGCCGCCGCTGGAGAGCGGCGCGCCCAGCGGCTGGCCGTCGCCAACTGAGATATCCGCGCCCTTGCTGCCCCAGGTGCCCGGCGCCTTCAGCAAGGCCAGGGTCAACGGGTTCACCAGCGCGATGGCCAGCGCGTTGTTCGCATGGGCCCAATCGGTCAACGCGTCCACATCCTCCAGCGCCCCGAAGAAATTCGGCTGCGGGATGACCAGTGCGGCGAGGTCGCTGCCCGCATGTTGCTGCAGGGCCTGCATGTCGATGGTGCCTTTTGCGGTATCGAACGGGATCTCGACCAGTTCGATGTCCTGCAGCTTGACGATGCTGTGCACTACGCTGCGGTAGATCGGCGAGACGGTCGCCGGCAGCAGCACCTTGCGTGAGGTCTTGTGTGCGCGCACCGCCATCAGGATCGCTTCCGCCAGGCCGGAGGCGCCGTCGTACAGGCTGGCGTTGGACACGTCCATGCCGGTGAGCGAGGCCATCATGGTCTGGTACTCGTACAGCACCTGCAGCGTGCCCTGGCTGGCTTCGGCCTGATACGGCGTGTAGGCGGTGTAGAACTCGCCGCGCGTGACGATCTGCCACACGGCCGCGGGAATGTGATGCTCGTACGCGCCGGCGCCGATGAAGTTGAGCAGCGGTGCATCCTTCGCGGCGCGCTCGCCCATCAGGCGGGTGACCTGCATCTCGTTCATACCGGCAGGCACTTGCGTCAGTTTGCCGCTGCGCAATGCGGGCGGGATCTCGTCAAACAGTGCGTCGATACTGCCAGCACCGATGCTGGCGAGCATGTCGCGGATGTCGGCTTCGGAATGGGGGATGAATGGCATATGACAGTCGCTAGTCGTTAGTTGTCCGTTAGAAGCAAAGCCAGTTGCCAGTTATTAGTTGTCAGTTGGCGCGATCCGCCACGCTGGTTTGACTAACGACTAAAGTCTAGCGACTAACGACTGCCTCAATGCGCTTCGCTATCCACCACAGCCTGATATGCGGTGGCGTCCAGCAATGCCGCGACATCGGCCGCATTGTCTGGCTTCATTCTGAAGATCCATGCGCCATAAGGATCGCTGTTGATCTTCTCCGGCGCGCCGTCCAGCTCGTTGTTCGCGGCGATGACTTCGCCGGACACCGGCGCGTACACGTCGGCCGCGGCCTTCACCGATTCCACCACGGCGACCTCTTCCTTGGCCTTGATCTTGCGGCCGGCCTCCGGCGCTTCGACATACACCATGTCGCCCAGCAGTTCCTGCGCATGTTGCGTGATGCCGATCGTGATCGTGCCGTCGGTCTCGGTTTTGATCCACTCGTGGGTGGCGGTGTATTTCAGGTTGCCAGGGTTGCTCATGCTTTCTCCAGATAGTTTAACGATTTATCGTAGGTCGGGTTACGCGCTGTCGCGCCAACCCGACCTGCATCTCTGCATTATCAAATCAAACCCTTGCCGTTGCGGGCGAACGGGTACTTCACCACTTGTGCCGACAGCATCTTGTCGCGGATGGCGACCCGCACGGTGTCGCCGACCTGCACGCCGTTGGGCACGCGTGCCAGCGCGATGGACCTTTCCAGCGTGGGCGAGAAGGTGCCGCTGGTGATCTCGCCTTCGCCGTGCGCGGTGTGCACTTTCTGGTGGCCGCGCAGCACGCCGCGGTCCAGCAGTACCAGCCCGACCAGTTTCCTGCGCGGCGGGTTCGCCAGCAGCGCGGCCTTGCCGATGAAGTCGCGGGGGCTTGTCAGGTCCACGGTCCAGCCAAGGCCGGATTCCAGCGGGCCGACGCTCTCGTCCATGTCCTGGCCATACAGGTTCATGCCAGCTTCCAGGCGCAGCGTGTCGCGCGCGCCGAGGCCGATGGGCTGCACGCCCGCGCGATGGAGCGCGTGCCAGAATTCCTCGACCTTCTCTTTCGGCAGCATCACCTCGAAGCCGTCCTCGCCGGTGTAGCCGGTGCGTGCGATGAAATACTCGCCGCAATCGGCGGCCTGGAAATTGACGAGGCTCTCGGTTGCAGCCCTGGTCTGCGGCAGCACCTGCCACACCTTGGCGCGCGCGTTCGGCCCCTGGATGGCGACCATCGCCAGGTCGTCGCGCGAGGTGATGGTCAGGTTCGGTGCATGGGCCGTGGCCTGCTGCTTCATCCACGCGATATCCTTGTCGGCCGTGCCCGCGTTGACGACGATGCGGAACCACTGCTCGGACATGAAGTAGATGATCAGGTCGTCGATCACGCCGCCCGACGGATTCAGCATCGCGGAGTAAAGCGCCTTGCCTGGGATGGTGATCTTGTCGGCGTTGTTCGCCAGCAGATAGCGCAGGAAGGCGCGCACGCCGTCGCCTTTCGCATCGACCACGCGCATGTGGCATACGTCGAACATGCCGCAATCCTTGCGCACCTGGTGGTGCTCGTCGATCTGCGAACCGTAGTTCACCGGCATGTCCCAACCGCCGAAATCCACCATCTTCGCGCCCATGGCGCGGTGGGCTGCATTCAGGGGTGTCTGCTTGAGAGTCATCATGTCCGCCTTCAGAAGTAAAAAAAGCGAAGCTGCACGTGCTGCTTCGCCCCATCTGTTCCTGGCGCCGGAGAGACTGCGGAAATCTTCCGCGCGCCGCTGCGGTGGTCGGTCAACCAGTTGCCTGCGTGCCGATTATACTGGAAGAATCAATCCGGATAGAAAAGGAACAGCCTGTATCCGGAGGGCTTGAGGTCGGTGGTGTCGATACGGACTTTGACATCCAGGTCGCGCCGGGGGGCGACGCCCAGGTTTTGGTCCGCGCCAGCCTTCAGGTAGTCGGCAGGGTGCAGCACGCGGCGGGCGAGGTCGCGATCCTGCATGTCGGTCAGGGTGAGTTCAAGGCTGGGATAGGCTTGGGCGTAGGGCGCGCGGTTGTGGATCAGGGCCTGCAGCGTGACGATATTGCCCTGACCCGGGTCGGATTGCAGGTCCGAGGACTCGATGGCCATCAGTTCGACCTTTTGCGGCAACGGCACGGTGCAGGCGAGCAACTCGCAATACTGCAGCAGCAGCGGTTTGATGCCGGGCAGGCGCGCGGCGAGCTCGACCCGGAAGTGGTAGCCGGCCTGTGCCAGCAGTGTCAGCGCCAGCAGCGTCACCAGCGCGATGCCCGCCCGGTCGGCCTTGCGTGGCTGGAGTTGCGCTACTTCTTCGGTCAGTTCCTCGACGAAACGGACCTGCTGCGCCAGGGTGGCCGGTTTTTCCGGCGGCACGGGGAGGTCGGGGGCGAGTTCGGCTTCGAGCAACGGCACGTCGGTATCGATGGGCAGGCTCAACTGCGGACTGGGCTCGTCGTCGTGCAGGTGCTCGCGCGCATTGAACACGTTCTGGCAGTGGCCGCAGCGGACCAGGCCGTCATGCGCGTCGAGCTGCGCGGCGGTCACCTTGAAGCGGGTGCCGCATTCGGGGCATCGCGTGATCTCGGTCATCTCTTTATGCCGGACAAACAACACCAGCCATCTTCCAGTACGGCGGGCGCGAGGTCAAACCATTGCGCGTAGATGCGCATGACGTCCTCCGCCTGCTCGGCAAGGATGCCGGAAAGCACGATGCGTCCGCCGGACCGGGTGGCACCCGCCAGCAACGGAGCCAGCGCGCGCAACGGGTTGGTCAATATGTTGGCGACGACCACATCGTACTGGGCGAGTGCCACGCCGTCGGGAAGGTAGAAGTCGGCATGCACCTGGTTCGCTTCCGCGTTGTCGCGGCTGGCGAGCACGGCCTGCGCATCCACGTCGACGCCGACGGCGCTGCCCGCGCCGAGCTTCATCGCGGCGATGGCGAGGATGCCGGAGCCGCAACCGTAGTCCAGCACCGTCTCGCCGTCCTTGATGTTCTGGTCCAGCCAGCGCAGGCACAGGCGCGTGGTGGGATGGCTGCCAGTGCCGAAGGCGAGGCCGGGGTCGAGCGCGATGTTGATGGCGGCGGGGTCGGTGGGTTCGTGCCAGGTCGGCACGATCCACAGGCGTTCGCTGATGCGGATAGGGTCGAACTGTGCCTGGGTCAGGCGCACCCAGTCGTTCTCTTCCAGCGTCTCGATGCGGTGCGCGGGAATGGAGGTCAGGCCGAGCTCCGTGCAGCAGGCTTGCAGGATTCCGCCGACATCGGCGCCGCTCTCGAACAGCGCGTTGACGAGGTTATGCTGCCAGACCGCGGATGTGGGTTCGCCCGGTTCGCCGAAGATGGCCTGCTCGTCGGGCGTGTCGGCGTCCGCATCCAGCAGGTCCACCGACAGCGCGCCGTGCGCCAGCAACGCCTCGCTCAGCGCCTCGGCGTAGTCGGCTTCGGCGCGTACCGACAGCGTGAGCCAGGACACGGTTTACTTGCCCTTCTTTTCAGCCAGCTTGTGTTCCAGGTAATGGATGCTGGTGCCGCCGCGCACGAACGCCGCGTCATTCATCAGTTCCTGATGCAACGGGATGTTGGTGTTGATGCCTTCCACTACCATCTCGGACAGCGCGGTGCGCATGCGGGCGATGGCCTGGTCGCGCGTGTCGCCGTAGGCGATGATCTTGCCGATCATGGAATCGTAATGCGGCGGGATGAAGTAGTTGTTGTATACATGCGAATCGACGCGGATGCCGGGACCGCCGGGCACATGCCAGTTGGTGATGCGTCCGGGCGAGGGCACGAAGGTGTAGGGATGCTCGGCGTTGACGCGGCATTCCACGGCGTGGCCGCGGAACTGGATGTCTTTCTGGCGGAACGGCAGCTTCTCGCCAGCGGCGATGCGGATCTGCTGCTGCACGATGTCGACGCCGGTGATCATCTCGGTGACCGGGTGTTCGACCTGCACGCGGGTGTTCATCTCGATGAAATAGAACTCGTCGTTCTCGTACAGGAACTCGAAGGTGCCCGCGCCGCGATAGCCGATCTTGCGGCAGGCCTCGGCACAGCGCTCGCCGATCTTGTCGCGCAGCTTGGTGTTGAGGTGCGGAGCCGGCGCTTCCTCGATGATCTTCTGGTGGCGGCGCTGCATCGAGCAGTCGCGCTCGCCCAGGAACACGGCGTTGCCGTGCTCGTCGGCCAGCACCTGGATTTCGATGTGGCGCGGGTTTTCCAGGAACTTCTCCATGTACACCATGGGATTGTTGAAGGCTGCCTGCGCTTCGGTCTTGGTCATGGTCACCGCGTTGAGCAGCGCGGCCTCGGTATGCACCACGCGCATGCCGCGTCCGCCGCCGCCGCCGGAGGCCTTGATGATCACGGGATAGCCGATGAACTTGGCGATACGCATGATTTCGGCCGGGTCGTCCGGCAATGCCCCTTCGACGCCGGGTACGCAAGGCACACCGGCTTTCTTCATGGCGCTCTTGGCGGAGACCTTGTCGCCCATCAGGCGGATGGTCTCGGCGCGCGGGCCGATGAAGACGAAACCGGATTTCTCGCAACGCTCGGAGAAGTCGGCGTTTTCGGACAGGAAGCCGTAGCCGGGGTGGATGGCTTGCGCGTCGGTCACTTCCGCCGCGCTGATGATGGCGGGCACATGAAGGTAGCTCTGGCTGGACGGTGCCGGCCCGATACAAACCGACTCGTCTGCCAGCTTCACATATTTGGCCTCGGCATCGGCCTCGGAATGGACCGCGACGGTCTTGATGCCCATTTCGCGGCAGGCGCGCTGGATGCGCAGCGCGATTTCGCCGCGGTTGGCGATGAGGATTTTTTCAAACATGGCAGGCTTCGCCGGCGTCGCGGCGGTTCGGGATTTGCGTTCGAAGACAGGCATGATGGATCAACCGATGATGAACAGCGGTTGGCCGAACTCGACTGCCTGGCCGTTCTCCACGAGGATGGCCTTGATCACGCCGGCCTTGTCCGCCTCGATCTCGTTCAGCAGCTTCATTGCTTCGATGATGCACAGGGTGTCACCGGCGTTGACGCTCTGGCCGATGTCCACGAAGGACTTGGCGCCGGGCGACGGCGCGCGGTAGAAGCTGCCGACCATCGGCGACTTGACCACAGGGCCTTCCGGCGCGGCGGGTGCGGCCGGCGCGGCTGCGGCGGGGGCTGCAGCCGGGGCGGGGGCGGGGGCCTGTGGCGCGGCGGCATAGACATGCTGCACCGGCGCGGCGACGGAACTGGCGCGCGAGATGCGCACATGCTCTTCACCTTCGGTCAGCTCCAGCTCGGCGATGCCCGAGTTTTCGACCAGTTCGATCAGTGTCTTAAGTTTGCGCAGATCCATTTGTCAGTCCTCCTCAATAGTTTGTATTGGTTACTTCAGTGCGTATTCGAGAGCGAGCTCATAGCCCTTGGCGCCCAAACCGCTAATCACGCCGACCGCGATGTCGGAAAAATAGGATTCCTTGCGGAACGCCTCGCGCGCATGCACGTTGGACAGGTGCACCTCTATGAACGGGATGGCGACCGCCGCCAGTGCGTCGCGCAGGGCGACGCTGGTATGGGTGAACGCGGCCGGATTGATGATGATGAAGTCGGTGCCGTCGCTACGCGCCTGCTGCACGCGGTCGACCAGCGCGCCTTCGGTGTTGCTCTGAAAATGCGCCAGCCTGGCGCCGGCCTTTTCGGCTTGTGCCGTCAATCTGGCGTTAATTTCGTCCAAAGTGACGCGACCGTACACATCCGGCTCGCGAGTGCCGAGAAGGTTGAGGTTGGGGCCGTGCAGTATCAGGACGTTCTTCATGGGGAGCGGAGTTTGCCGAAAATGGGTGGGTTTGTCCACCTATTCGGTGGAATTGCGAAAAAGCGGCCTGTTTGCGGCGGGCCGGACGCCGTGGAAGAAATAGTCGTCAGAAAGATGCCCAATGCGGCCACCATCAGGTTGGTGATGATGCCGGGAAAGATCCGGTAGCCGCCGGGACGGGTTTCAGGGTGCGCGGGGTCTTGGTGTTTACAGTCCCGCCTCCTGCAGCGACCGCAAGAAGCGGGGCGCATCCTGATAGCCGGTCACGCGGAAGTCGGAGAGCTCCTTGCCTTGGGCGTCGAAGAACAACGTGGCGGGCGGCCCGAACAGCTGGAAGCGCTGCATCAGGGCCTTGTCGTCGGCGTTGTTGGCAGTGACGTCGGCCTGCAGCAGGATGGCGTCCTTCAGTCTGGCCTGCACGGCTGCGTCGCTGAACGTGAAGCGCTCCATCTCCTTGCACGAGGTACACCAGTCGGCGTAGAAGTCCAGCAGCACCCTCCTGCCGCCGGCCTGGGCGATGCGTGCATCCAGTTCCGCCGCGCTCTTTACGCGTTCGAAATGCAGGCCGCCAGCGGCTTCGGGAGCGCCGCGCCCGATGCTGCCGAGCGGGCGCAGGATGTCCGGGGCGCCGGACAGCGCACCGATGAGATAGGCCACGCCGAGCAGCAGGGCGAGGACGCCGAGGCTCTTGCCCAGCTTGCGCCCGGCCTGTGCGTTATGCGGCAGCGGGTCGAGAGCGTGCAGTCCGACCGCCGAGAAGATCAGCAGCGCGGCCCACAGCAGCATCTGCGCTGCCACCGGGATCACCGGCATCACGATCCAGATCGCCATGGCCAGCATCAGTACGCCGAAGAAGCGCTTCACCGCCTCCATCCAGGCGCCGGCCCGGGGCAGCAGCACGCCCGCCGAACTGCCGATCAGCAGCAGCGGCGCCCCCATGCCCAGCGCCAGCGCGAACAGGGCGACGCCGCCGAGCACCGCATCGTGCGTCTGACTTATATATAGCAGTGCGCCCGCCAGCGGCGCGGCGACACACGGCCCCATGATGACGGCGGACAGCGCGCCCATCGCGAACACGCCGGAGAGGTGGCCGCCGTGCAGCTTGTTGCTGGTGTCGGTGAGTTTGCTTTGCAGCGCGGAGGGCAGCTGCAACTCGTACAGGCCGAACATGGACAGCGACAGCAGTACGAACAGCGCGGCGAAACTGCCCAGCACCCAGGGCGTCTGCAGAGCGCTCGAGATGAGATTGCCGGAATAGCCGGCCGCGACGCCGGCGATGGCATAGGTGATCGCCATGCCCAGCACATAGGCGAGCGACAGGATGAAGGCGTGCATGTGCGTGATCTTGTGGCCGCGCCCGACGATGATGCCGGAGAGGATGGGGATCATCGGGAACACGCAGGGTGTGAGGGCGAGCAGCAGGCCGGCGCCGAAGAAGAACGACACGACCAGCCAGAAGCTGCCCTTCTCGAACAGCTGGGCGATGCGGGTGCCTTCACTCTCGGCCGGCGCAGTTGCCGCGGGCGTCGCACTGGCCGTCTGCGCGAGGCTGACGCCGAGCGTCTTCTCGATGGGCGGGTAGCACAGGCCCTGGTCGCTGCACCCCTGATAGGTCGCATCCAGTCGCAGCGGTTGCTTCGCATCGACCTTGCCCAGCGTGATCTCGGCCTGGAAGGACTGGTGATACACCTCGATCAGTCCGAAATTGGGGTCGTTCTGTTCTTCGCCCTTGGGCAGCGCGACGTGCGCGCTCACGGCCTAGTTGTCGGCGATGCTGCTGCCAATGGTGTCGCGATACCGATCGTAGCCGGGCGTGACGGGGTAGCTCGCAAGCAGCGTGCGCTGTCCGATGGCGTGCACCTCCAGCGCGAAGGCCTGGTCGGCGGGCAGGAAGCTGGGCTTCTTGCTGCCGAAGGAAAGCAGATCCGCTTGCGCCCAGGGAGCAAGGCTCAGCAACAACAACAGCGAGAGTAGTCGACGCATCATTCTTCTTTCTTTGTGGCGGTCTCTTGCACGACCCATGTCAGATATTCAGGCAGGCCCGCCGTGACGGGCAGCGCGATGATCTCCGGCACTTCATACGGATGCAGCTTGCGCAATGCGCTTTCCAGTTGCGGGTACCTGGCGCGCGTGGTCTTGACCAGCAGCGGCACTTCGCTCGCGTGTTCGAGTTTGCCCTGCCAGCGGTAGACCGATCTGCATTCGGCCAGCACGTTCACGCAGGCGGCGATGCCCTGTGTGACCAGCGCGTCGGCGATGCGTTCCGCGCAGGCGCGATCCGGCGCGTTGGTGACGACCAGCAGCACTTCCGCCGCGCTCATCTGGCGCCCGCCCGCGCACAGCGCACGCCGAGCTGCAGCAACTCGTCCCACACATCGCCCTGGCGCAGGCCCTTGATCAGCCGGTCGATCTGCGCCGCCTGGCGCAGGGCGCGCTCGGCGAAGGCCGGGGTGAAGCGGCGCACGGCGCGCTCGACCGGCTTTTGCCGCGCCCCCCACACGCGCGCATCGCGCAGTGCGCCGGCCAGATTGCCGTTCTGCTGCAGGGCGCGCGCGACCTTGGCCAGAGCGCGGATGTCCTCCGCGATCGCCCACAGGACCAGCACCGTGGCCGTGCCTTCCGCGCGCAAGCCGTCGAGGATGCGCGCATAGCGGGCGGCATCGCCGCTCAGCATCGCCTCGGACAGCTTGAGTACGTCGTAGCGCGCCACGTCCATCACCGAATCTTTCACTTGATCGAAAGACAGCGGCCCGGCCGGGAACAGCAGCGCGAGCTTCTGGATTTCCTGGAACGCGGCGAGCAGATTGCCTTCCACCCTTTGCGCGAGAAACGCCAGCGTGTCCGCCTCGGCGGACTGGCCTTGCCGCTGCAGCCGGCCGGCGATCCATGCCGGCAATGCCGCGAGCGGGACCTCGTCTGCGCTGACCACCGTGCCGTGCTGTTCCAGCGCGCCGAACCATTTGCTCTTCATGGCCGCGCTGTCGAGGTGCGGCAGCGAGATCAGCGTGAGCGTGTCCGGGCTCAGGTTCGCGCAATGCTCCTGCAGCGCCTGTGCGCCTTCCGTGCCGGGCTTGCCGGAAGGGATGCGCAGGTCGATCACCTTGCGTGCGGCGAACAGCGACATGCTCTGCGCGCTGTTGCGCAACTCGCCCCATTTGAAATGCTGCTCGGCGATGAGCACCTCGCGCTCTGCGTAGCCTGCCGCGCGCGCGGCGGCGCGTATGGCGTCGGCCGCTTCAATGGCGAGCAGCAGCGCCTCGCCGTGAACGACATACAGCGGCCCCAGCCCCTTGGACAGATGTTGCGCCAGGTTTTCACTGGATATCCGCATCGAGTTACTCTTGCGGCTTGGCGCGGCTCAGGCGGCGCATGGCCTGCGCCACTGCATCGCTGCGCATGTCCTTGTACAGCAGCGCCTCCTCCTGCTGCTTGGCGTACACCTGCTCATCGTCATAGGTCATGATGCGCGACAGGGCGATCTCCTCCGGCGGCAGCCAGTCGGTCTGTTGGCTGTCGTAGGCGCGCAGCGAGACGCGATAGAACAGCTGGAACTCGCGCACCCGGCCGCTGCCGGAAAGCGACAGGATCTGCTTGGCCGCCTGCTCGGAAACCACTTCCAGCACCAGTTCCGCCTGGTCGGAGGTGGTGGTCAGCGCCACCTTGCCGGCAGTCAGTGTGCGACGCAGTTCGGCGACGAAGGGCGTTTCCCCGGGCGCTTTCAGGTACAGCGACTTGAACGCAAACCCGACGTCGTCTGGGCTGCTGCCGCGCAAGTGGAAGCCGCACCCGGCGAGTGTCAGCGCCGTCAGCAACAAGAGTGCGCGCGTTGCGTTCGCCATCAGATCACCACATTGACCAGGCGGCCCGGCACGACAATGACTTTCTTCGCCGTCCCGCCCGCGAGTTGCTTCTGTACCGCCTCATGCGCCAGCGCAAGCTGCTCGATGGCCGCCTTGTCTGCGTCCTTGGCCACACGCAGGTTGCCGCGCAGCTTGCCGTTCACCTGGATCACCAGCTCGATCTCGTCCTGCACCAGTGCAGCCGGATCGGCCTTGGGGAAGCCCTGGTCGCGCAGCTTGCTGCCGGCGCGCAATGCGGTCCACAGCGATTCGGCAATATGCGGCACGATGGGGGAGAGCAGCAGCACGGCATTTTCCAGCACCTCCTGCGTCACGCTGCGCGCGATCGGCGTGTCCTCGTCGAACTTGCCCAGCGCATTGAGCAGTTCCATGATCGCCGCGATGGCGGTGTTGAAGGTCTTGCGACGGCCGTAGTCGTCATCGATCTTCTGGATGGTCTGGTGCAGTTGCAGGCGCATGGCTTTTGCGCTGGCGCTCAACTCACCGCCGCTGTAGGCGCTGACCACGCCGCGTTCGACATGGTCGAGTACCGCTTTCCACACGCGCTTGAGGAAGCGGAACGAACCCTCCACGCCCGCGTCCGACCACTCCAGTTGCTGGTCGGGCGGTGCGGCGAACATCATGAACAGGCGCGCGGTATCGGCGCCGTACTCGTCGATGATCGCCTGCGGGTCGACGCCGTTGTTCTTCGACTTCGACATCTTTTCGGTGCCGCCGATGATGACGGGCAATCCGTCGGCCTTCAGCTTGGCGCCGAGCGGGCGCGCCTTCGCGTCGACTTCCACGTCCACTTCGGCCGGGTTGATCCACAGCTTCTTGCCGCCTTCCAGTTCGCGGTAGAAGGTCGGTGCGACCACCATGCCCTGCGTGAGCAAGTTTTTAAATGGCTCATTGCCCTGTACCAATCCCTCGTCGCGCATCAGCTTGTGGAAGAAGCGCGCGTACAAGAGGTGCAGGATGGCGTGCTCGATGCCGCCGATGTACTGGTCTACCGGCAGCCATTTCTGTGCGGCCGCTTTGTCCACCATGCCGGTAGCGCATTGCGGGCTGGCATAGCGCGCGTAGTACCAGGACGACTCCACAAAGGTGTCCATGG
Source organism: Sideroxyarcus sp. (assembly GCA_052039615.1). Taxonomy (GTDB): domain Bacteria; phylum Pseudomonadota; class Gammaproteobacteria; order Burkholderiales; family Gallionellaceae; genus Sideroxyarcus. The sequence goes on from JBQGEN010000160.1 coordinate 17,321, forward strand.
TGTCGGTCTCGCGGCGTGCTTTGCCGCCGCACTGCGGGCAAGTGCATTCGTAGAATTCCGGCATCTTTGCCAGCGGCGAACCGGCGCCGTCCGGCACCACGTTCTCCGGCAGCTTCACCGGAAGTTGATCATCCGGCACCGCCACATCGCCGCAGCTCGGGCAATGGATGATGGGGATGGGGCAGCCCCAGTAGCGCTGACGCGAGATGCCCCAGTCGCGCAGGCGGAACTGCACCTTCTTCTCGCCCAGGCCTTTGGCGTTCAGGTCGGCGGCGATGGCATCCACGGCCTGAGCGTAGTCGAGGCCGTCGTACTTGCCGGAGTTCACGCAGACGCCGTTCTCCTTGTCGCCGTACCACTCTTTCCAAGCCGCTTCGCTGAATTCCTGTCCTTTGACGGCGATGGATTGCTTGATCGGCAGCCGGTATTTTTTGGCAAAACCGAAGTCGCGCTCGTCATGCGCTGGCACTGCCATCACCGCGCCTTCGCCGTAGCCCATCAGCACGTAGTTGCCGACCCACACCGGCACCTGTTCGCCGGTGAGCGGGTGGGTGACTTTGAGGCCGGTGTCCATGCCTTTCTTTTCCATGGTGGCGATGTCGGCTTCGGCCACGCCGCCCTGTTTGCATTCCTCGATGAAGGCGGCGAGCGCGGGGTTGTTCTGCGCAGCCTGGGTTGCCAGCGGATGCTCTGCTGCCACGGCGACGAAGGTCACGCCCATGATGGTGTCGGCGCGCGTGGTGTACACCCACAGTTTTTCGTCATTGCCGTAGGTGAAGGCGAAACGCACGCCGTAGCTCTTGCCGATCCAGTTGGCCTGCATGGTCTTCACCTGCTCCGGCCAGCCGGTCAGCGTGTCGAGGTCCTGCAGCAGCTCGTCAGCATATTGCGTGATGCGGAAAAAATACATCGGGATGTCGCGCTTTTCGACAAGGGCACCGGAGCGCCAGCCGCGCCCGTCGATCACCTGCTCGTTGGCCAGTACGGTGTGGTCCACCGGGTCCCAGTTCACCACCGCGGTCTTCTTGTAGATCACGCCCTTCTTGAACAGCTTGGTGAACAGCCACTGTTCCCAGCGGTAATAGTCGGGTTTGCAGGTGGTCACTTCGCGCGACCAGTCCACGCCGAGGCCGAGCGACTTCAGCTGCTGCTTCATGTACTCGATGTTGGAATAGGTCCAGGCCGCGGGCGGCACGGTGTTGGCCATCGCGGCGTTCTCGGCGGGTAGGCCGAACGCGTCCCAGCCCATGGGCTGCATCACGTTGTAGCCCTTCATCTGGTGGTAACGGCTGAGCACGTCGCCTATGGTGTAGTTGCGCACATGGCCCATGTGCAGCTTGCCGGAAGGGTAAGGGAACATGGACAGGCAGTAGTACTTGGGCTTGTCGCTGGTTTCGGCGGCGCGGAACGCCTGGGCGGCCTCCCACTGCTGCTGGGCGGCGGATTCGATGTCTTTGGGCGAGTAGTTTTGTTGCATGATGAACGTCGTTTTATGGATGCTGGGCGAAATTAGGCAGACATTATATCGGTAAGGCGCGCCTTGAAGTGGCCCGTTGATAGCTTGTTAGCCGCAAACTTGGGGTTCTGCTAAAATCGCCGCCTAAAAATTTTATTCATTTCGATCAGGAGAGTGGCAAATGTCCCGTAAACATCCCGTTATCGCCGTCACCGGCTCGTCCGGCGCCGGTACCACCACCGTCAAGCGCGCGTTCGAGAACATCTTCCGCCGCGAGAGCATCAGCGCTGCCGTCGTCGAGGGCGACAGCCTGCACGCCCTGGACCGCATGGCGTTCCGCGCTGCTGCCGCCGAGCAAGGCAAGAACGGCAACAACCATTTCAGCCACTTCGGCCCGGAATCCAACCACTTCGACAAGATCGAAGACATGTTCAAGACCTACGGCGAGACCGGCATGTGCAAGCGCCGCTACTACGTGCACAGCGATGTCGAGGCCGCCGAGCACAACAAGCACTTCAACCTGACCGACCTCAAGGCCGGCGTGTTCACGCCGTGGGAAGACATCGAGGCAAACACCGACCTGCTGTTCTATGAAGGTCTGCACGGCTTGGTGCAGAACGAAGCCAAGGGTATTGATGCCGGCAAGTACGTCGACCTGGGCATCGGCGTGGTGCCGGTGGTCAACCTCGAGTGGATCCAGAAGATCCATCGCGACAAGGCCGAGCGCGGTTATTCCGCCGAAGCGACCGTGGACACCATCCTGCGCCGCATGCCCGACTACATCAAGTACATCACCCCGCAGTTCTCGCGCACCCACATCAATTTCCAGCGCGTCGCTACGGTGGACACCTCCAACCCCTTCATCGCGCGCGACATCCCGACCCCGGACGAGAGCTTCGTGGTCATCCGCTTCCGCGATCCCAAGGGCGTGGACTTCCCCTACTACCTGAGCATGATCCCGAACTCGTTCATGTCGCGCGCCAACACCCTGGTGGTGCCCGGCGGCAAGATGAGCCATGCGATGGAGATCATCCTGTCGCCGATCATGCACGACATGATCCAGAACAAGAAGAAGTAAGCAGGACGGTGAACAACGGAACGGGGGAGCGGCGACGCTTCCCCGTTTTGCTTTAGGAGACGACGATGGCAGACAAGGATTTCGACCGCATCCGGCAGCAGGTGCGCCAGTTCGTGCAGGAGCGCGACTGGGACCAGTTCCATTCGCCCAAAAACCTTTCCATGGCGCTCATCGTCGAGGCTGCCGAGATGGTCGAGCATTTCCAGTGGCTGACCGAAGAACAGAGCTGCAATCTCACCCCGGAGAAACTCGCCGAAGTCGAGCAGGAACTGGCCGACATCCAGATCTACCTCATCAGTCTGGCGCACAAACTGCAGCTCGACCTTGTCGCTGCCGTGGACAAGAAGCTGGTGTTGAACGCGAAGAAATATCCCGCCGACGAAGTGCGCGGCAGCTCGAAGAAATACAACGAGTACAAGGATCGAAGCTGAAGAAGTGGCTCGTCCGTGTGGGATAATCTCCCCATGAATCCATCCCTGCTTTCCGGTCTCAATCCCGAACAACGCGCCGCCGTCGAACTTCCCGCCCGATCCGCGCTCATCCTTGCCGGGGCGGGCAGCGGCAAGACGCGCGTGCTGACCACGCGCATCGCCTATCTCATCAGTACCGGGCAGGTCTCGCCCTCCGGCGTGCTCGCCGTGACCTTCACCAACAAGGCCGCGAAGGAGATGGTGACGCGCCTGTCGGCGATGCTGCCTATCAACACGCGCGGCATGTGGATAGGCACCTTCCACGGCTTGTGCAACCGCATGCTGCGCGCGCACCACCGCGAGGCGAACCTGCCGCAGACCTTCCAGATCCTCGATTCCGGCGACCAGCTTTCGGCCATCAAGCGTTTGATGAAGGCGATGAACGTGGACGACGAGAAATACCCGCCGCGCGAGATGCAGAATTTCATCAGCGGCCGCAAGGAAGAAGGTTTGCGCGCGCACGAGGTCGAGGCCTACGATCCCTACACGCGGCGCAAGGTCGAGGTGTTCGCCGAGTACGACAAGCAGTGCCAGCGCGAGGGCGTGGTGGATTTCTCCGAACTGCTGCTGCGCTGCTACGAACTGCTGTCGAGGAACACGGCACTGCGCGAGCACTACCAGGAGCGTTTCAGGCACATCCTGGTGGACGAGTTCCAGGATACCAATCCGCTGCAATACCGCTGGTTGAAGCTGCTTGCCGGTCAGAACAACGCCCTGTTCGCAGTAGGCGACGACGACCAGTCCATCTACGCCTTCCGCGGCGCCAATGTCGGCAACATGCAGGAGCTGCTGCGCGACTTCCATGTCGAGAGCGTCATCAAACTGGAACAGAACTACCGCTCGCACGGCAACATCCTCGAAGCCGCCAACGCGTTGATCCAGAACAACCGCAACCGCTTGGGCAAGAACCTGTGGACCGACGCCGACAAGGGTGAGCAGATCCGCGTGTACGAGGCGGGCACCGACGTGGACGAGGCGGCCTTCATCGTCGACGAGATCAAGCAGCTCAACCGCGAAGGCGTGCGGCTTTCCGAGGTCGCGCTGCTGTACCGCTCCAACGCGCAGTCGCGCGTGCTGGAGCATGCGCTGGTGTCCGGCGGATTGTCCTATCGCGTGTACGGCGGGCTGCGTTTCTTCGAACGGCAGGAGATCAAGCACGCGCTGGCCTACCTGCGCCTGATGGAGAACACCGACGACGACAACGCGCTGCTGCGCATCATCAACTTTCCCACGCGCGGCATCGGCGCGCGCAGCATCGAGCAGTTGCAGGAATCTGCCAAGATGAATAGCACCACGCTGTGGGATGCGGCGGCGCGCGCGGGCGGCAAGGTCACTGCCTTCGTCGGTTTGATCGAGTCGCTGCGCAGCGGGACACAGGACCTGCCGCTGCCGGAAATCATGGAGCATGTGTTGCAGCACAGCGGGCTGGTCACGCACTATGAGACCGAGAAGGCTTCGGTCTCGAAGCGGCGTGAGGCGGAAGAGCGGCTGGAGAACCTCAACGAACTCATCAACTCGGCCACGCTGTTCGTGCACGAAAACGAGGACGACAGCCTCACCGCCTTCCTGACCCATGCCACGCTGGAATCGGGCGAGCACCAGGCGGGCGACAGCGAGGACGCGCTGCACCTGATGACCGTGCATGCCGCCAAAGGTCTGGAGTTCCACACCGTATTCATCACCGGCCTGGAAGAGGGCCTGTTCCCGCACCAGAACAGCATAGACAACGGCGATCTCGACGAGGAGCGCCGCCTGATGTATGTGGCGATCACCCGCGCGCGCCGCCGCCTGTACCTGACTTTCGCGCAGAGCCGCATGCTGCACGGGCAGACGCACTACGGCATGGCGTCGAGTTTCCTGCGCGAGCTGCCGGAAGAATTGCTGCACTGGCTGACGCCAAGGGTGACGGCACGCAAGACTTTCCACACCAGCGCTTACGAGACCAGCAGCTACACCAAGGCGTTCGCCGCCAGTCCGACGATGGAGAAGGCCCCGCCCGCTCCCGACTCGGTGTGGCGCATCGGCCAGCAGGTGTTCCACCAGAAGTTCGGCGAGGGCGTGGTGACCGACACCGAGGGCGGCGGCAGCGACGGTCGCGTGCAGGTCAACTTTAAGCGCGCCGGTAGCAAATGGCTGGCGCTGGAATATGCCAAGCTCACCGCCATCTGATCCCGTGCTGGATGAGCGTTTGCGGCTCATCGTCTCCAGTTACCGGCGCCTGACCGGCAAACCACTGATCGATGATGAGCCATCCGATATTGATGCCTTGCGTGCCGCACTCTGGAACGCGCCGCGCGCCATCGTGGCGCACGGCACCGAGGCCGATCCGGTCTTTTTCTACGGCAACCGCCTGGCGCTGCAGCTGTTCGAGATGAGCTTCGCCGAATTTGCGCGCCTGCCGTCGCGCCTGTCTGCCGAGCCGCTGGCGCAACAGGCGCGCGACAAGTTGCTGGCAAAGGTCGCGCAGCAAGGTTATGTGGACAACTATTCCGGCGTGCGCATCGCCAGCAGCGGCAGGCGCTTCATGATCGAGGACACTACGGTGTGGAACCTGGACGACGAGAGCGGCGTGCAGCAGGGGCAGGCGGCGGTGTTCGTGCCCCGGAAATAGTTCAACGTTCGACAGGAGAGCAGCATGAGCAAGTCATACAGGAGCATCACGCAGGACATCAGCAAGGAACTTACGCCGTTCCGCAAGGAGGCTGCCGTTCCGATGGCGGGCTTCGACGCGATGGCGAAGGCGGCCATGGCCGAGGGCGTGCTGTCGGCGCTGCACAAGGAGCTGATCGCCACTGCCATCGCCGTGGCGACGCGCTGCGAGGGCTGCGTCGGCTATCACGTGCGCGGCTTGGTCAAGCTGGGCGCGACGCGCGAGCAGGTCAACGAGATGCTCGCCGTGGCGGTGTATATGGGCGGCGGACCGTCGCTGATGTACGCGGCGGAAGTGTTGAGCGCCTTCGAGGAATTCGGGCAGTCCTGATCAGGCGGAAGGCGGGAACTTTGCCGCGAGCTTGTCCGGCACTTCGCGCTTGGCCGCCTGCGCATAGGAGCTGAATTCCAGCACGGCGGTGACCAGCACCAGCACCACGGTCGGCATCAGCGCGACGCGCGTGAGCGCGGTCCAGATGATGTGGCTCATGTTGTGATCCTTGGTGGACAGGCTGATCAGCCAGGCCAGAAAGATCAGCGTCGCCGAAATGGCGTAACCCAGCATCAGCAGCTTGCTGCGCGCGAAGGTGATCTTCCAGTGCATGTCCACGAACCAACTCGTCGTCTTCTTGCTGCGCAGGTAGATCCAGGCGATGAGCGCGCCGGAACAGACGAGCGGGATGAGCAGGCCGATCATGCCGATCTTCAGTGCCAGTATCGCCGGCGTCATCAGCAGGTCGAACATGAACAGTCCGGAGATGAACAGGTTGTGCGGGGCCTGAGCCTTCTTGACCTCGGCATCGGTGGCGGAGTCGTATCTCATGATGAAGCTCCTGGAGCGGGTGTCTCGGGTCGGACGGGCGCAAGCTCGTCTTCGAACGGGAAGATGTTGCGGTAGCTGACATAGAGCGAGGTCAGGCCGATCGGCAGCAGCACGATCAGGCCGATGTTGAACGGCAGCAGCCCCAGCAGCAGCGCCAGCACCTGCATGACGATGGTGTACACCGCGTAGGGGGCGATATTGCGCAGCGACCCGGCCAGGCTGGCGCGCAGCGCGGCGACCGGCGTGAGCCCGCTGAAGAAGACCAGCATGGGCGCATATTGCAGCGCCAGCATCAGTACGAACACCAGCGTGAAACCGACCAGCAGGCTGAAGGCCACGCCCGATCCGGCCGCCCACATGGCATCCACCAGTGCCTGCGGATCAGCCGACGCCTGGAAGCTGTCCAGCAGCGTGGTGAGTGCCTCGCCGCCGATGAATATCATCGCGGCGGAAGCGCCCAGCAGTCCCAGCATGGAGAAGCCGCCGAGTGCGATCAGGCGCGTCGTCTGCTTCCGGAAGCCCTCGAACAGCAGGGGCAACTCGACCTCCTCTTCCAGTTCGAGCGCGCGGCAGACGCGCATGTAGCCGGCCATCACCACCGGCATCAGCAGCACTGCGATCAGCGGCCCCAGTCCCGGCACCAGCAGCGCGGCGAACATGGCCAGCGCGCCGATCAGCGCGAAGCTGACGGCCATCAGCGGATTGTGCATGAGCAACTGGTAACCGTGCTTCACCCAGAGCCAGCCGCGTCCTGCATTCAGTCTTCTGATTTCCATGTCGTCCTCGCTCAGAGCCAGATGGGTTGCGCCGTGGCGATGTGGTTCTGCAGGATGCGCTTGAACTGCTCCGGGTCATGCGCATGCACCATCTCGCCGTCGCGCGGCAGGTGCAGGTCGTACAGGCGCGAGATCCAGAAGCGCAGTGCCGCGACGCGCAGGGCCTTTGGCCAGGCGGCGGCCTCCGTGTCGGTGAACGGGCGCACCCCATGATAGGCCTGCAGCATGGCACGCGTACGCGCCGGGTCCAGAGTGCCGGCGGCGCCCATGCACCAGTCGTTGACCGTGATGGCGACGTCATACAACAGGCTGCCTTCGCAGGCGAAATAGAAATCGATCAGCCCGCCCACGCGCTCTCCGTCCATCAGCACGTTGTCCCGGAACAGGTCGGCGTGGATGATGCCGCGCGGAACCCCGGTCAGCGGCTGCCGTGCATGCAGTTCCACCTCGCACTCCAGCAGTGCGGCATCCGCCGCAGCCAGCAAACGCTGCACCGGCTGCGCCGCACTGGCGCGCCATGCGGCGCCGCGCGGGTCGCTCATCCGTTCGCCGAAGCTTTGGCCGGCGCTGTGCAACTGGCCCAGCATCGCGCCGACTGCCGCGCAGTGCACCGCATCCGGCTGCATCACCGACTTGCCGGACAGGCGGCTGACGATGCAGGCCGGCTTGCCGTTCAGTTCCCCGAGGAACCGGTTATGCTGGTCGGCCACCGGCGCCGGGCAGGGGATGCCATGGCGCGCCAAGTGCGACATCAGGTTGAGGAAGAACGGCAGGTCGTCCGCCGTGAGCTTCTCGAACAGCGTCAGCACGAAGCGCCCGTTGCCGGTGGTCACAAAATAATTGGTGTTCTCGATGCCGGAAGGGATGCCCTGCAGTTCGAGCAGCGTACCCAGCGAATAGTGGGACAGCCAGGCGGCGACATCCGCCTCGGAGACACTGGTAAAAACAGCCATGCAAATTTCTCGATTAAAAGCGTTTGATGACCCAGCGCGGCACGCGCAGGCCGGAATCCATGCTCTCCTGGCGCGCGAACTTGCCGTCGCCCTTGTCGTCCACCAGGTAATAGGGCACGCCATGCTTGGGCGTGATCTTGATCATGTAGAGCCTGCCGTTCATGCGGTATTCCTCCACCGTCTGCTCGGCCTCCTTGATGATGGTCACCTGCGGCTCGTCGATCTCGTCGTTCGACGCCATGGCGGGAGGGGGCGGAGGCTCGATGCTGGCGGGTGCTTCCGGCGGTGCGGCGTAGGCGCCGCAGCTCAGGCAAGCAAGTGTGGCGAAATGGATAAGGCGCATGATGTTTTCCAATGGCAATGAATGGGCGGATTCTATCCGATAGCGCCTACAGGTTGAGCTGCATTTCGCGTTCGGCCGCGGAGGGCTCGAAGCCGCGCGTCTCATAGTGCTTGAAGATGGCGGCGACCACCAGTTCCGGTTCGTCGATAACCTGAATGAGATCAAGGTCGTGGGGCGCGATCATCTGTTCCTGCAGCAGGCTGGTCTTGAACCAATCCACGATGCCGCCCCAGAATTTGCTGCCGACCAGAATGATGGGCATCTTGCGCGTCTTGCCGGTCTGCACCAGCGTCAGCGCTTCCATCAGTTCGTCCAGCGTGCCAAAGCCGCCGGGCATCACCACGTAGGCGCTGGCGAACTTGACGAACATGACTTTGCGCGTGAAGAAGTGATGAAAGGTCTGGCTGATGTTCTGGTACGGGTTGTTGTGCTGTTCATGCGGCAGCTGGATATTGAGGCCGACGCTGGGCGACTTGCCGTAGAACGCGCCCTTGTTGGCCGCCTCCATGATGCCGGGGCCGCCGCCGGAGATGACCGCGAAGCCGGCATCGGAGAGCAGGCGCGCGATCTCTTCGGTCAGCTTGTAATAGGGATGGTCGTGCTGCGTGCGCGCGCTGCCGAAGATGCTGACCGCCGGGTGGATGTTGGAGAGGCGTTCGGTCGCCGACACGAATTCTGACATAATGCCGAACACCCGCCAGGACTCCTTCGACTGCATCAGCTCAGGCGATTGCGCCGGTGGAAGTTTCATATCGTTGTTCATCTCGGACCTCAAAGCATGAAGACATTGTTGTTGGTGGACGGCTCGTCCTATCTTTATCGCGCATTCCACGCGATGCCCGATCTGCGCAGCCCGCAGGGGGAGCCGACCGGCGCCATCTACGGCGTGCTCAACATGCTGCGCAAGTTGCGGGCCGATTTCCCGGCGGATTATAGCGCCTGCGTGTTCGACGCGAAGGGCAAAACGTTCCGCGACGACTGGTATCCCGAATACAAGGCGCACCGCCCGCCCATGCCCGACGATCTGCGCCTGCAGATCGAACCGCTGCATGAAGTTGTGGCCGCGGCAGGCTGGAACATCCTGATGGTCGACGGCGTGGAGGCGGACGACGTGATCGGCACGCTGGCGCAGCAGGCCGCCGCCAAGGGCGTGCGCTGCGTCGTCTCCACCGGCGACAAGGACCTCACCCAGCTGGTCAACCCGCATGTCACGCTGGTCAACACCATGAGCAACGAAGTGCTGGACGAAGCGGGCGTGCTCGCCAAGTTCGGCGTGGAGCCTGTGCGCATAGTGGATTATCTGACGTTGGTCGGCGACGCGGTGGACAACGTGCCGGGCGTGGCCAAATGCGGCCCCAAGACTGCGGTGAAATGGCTGACCGAATACGGCACGCTGGACAACCTGATCGCGCATGCAGATGAAGTGAAGGGCGCGGTCGGCGACAACCTGCGCGCGGCGCGCGACTGGCTGCCGCAGGGGCGCCGGCTGGTCACGGTGAAGTGCGACGTTCAGCTTTCCAGGAAGTTCGACGAACTGGCCGCGCCGGCGGCGGACGAGGAGAAGATGCGCGCACTGTTCGAGCGCTTCGGCTTCAAGTCCTGGCTGCGCGAAGTTTCCGGCGAAGCGCTGGCCAAGAAAGAACGCGCGCCCGCAAGTGCAGCACCGCGCCAGTTCGAGCAAGCTCCTTTGCCATCGACCATCAACGACACCTCCAGCTATGAAGCCATCCTCACCGATGCCCAGCTCGACGCCTGGCTGCACCAGCTGATGGCAGCGAAGCTGGTGAGCATAGACACCGAGACCACCGGACTCGACGCGATGACGGCGCAGCTGGTCGGTATCTCCTTCTGCATCGAGACGGGCCACGCCGTCTACCTGCCGCTGGCGCATCACTACCCCGGCGCGCCGGACCAGCTCGGCCGCGACCATGCGCTGAAGAAACTCAAGCACTGGCTCGAAAGTCCCGCGCACAAGAAGCTCGGTCAAAATCTCAAATACGACCAGCACATCTTCGCCAACCACGGCATCGCATTACGTGGCATCGCCGAGGACACGCTGCTGCAATCCTACGTGCTGGAATCGCACCGGCCGCACGAGATGGGCAACCTGGCGTTGCGCCACCTCGGCTTGGAGACCATGAGCTACACTGACGTGGTCGGCAAGGGCGCGAAGCAGATCGGCTTCGATCAGGTCGACCTCGATACTGCCACCAGATACGCGGCAGAAGACGCCGACATCACCCTGCGATTGCACCAGACGCTGTCGCCGCAACTGCAAGGCAGACTGGCCGAGGTGTATCGCGACATCGAGATGCCGGTGCGCGAAGTGCTGTTCAGGATGGAGCGCAACGGCGTGCTGATCGACGGTGGCAAGCTCGCAAGGCAGAGCCACGAGCTGGGCGAGAAGCTGATGGCCATCGAGAAGCAGGCGTTCGAGCTGGCCGGGCAGCCGTTCAACCTGGCCTCGCCCAAGCAGCTGCAGGAGATATTGTTCGACAAGCTCGGCATCCCCTCGAAGAAAAAGACCGCGACCGGCTCGCGTTCCACCGACGAGGAAGTGCTGCAGGAACTTGCACTCGACTATCCGCTGCCCAAGATCATCCTTGAGCATCGCGGCATGGCGAAACTCAAATCCACCTACACCGACAAACTGCCGCAGATGGTGAACCGCCAGACCGGCCGCGTGCACACCAGCTACTCGCAGGCCGTGGCCGTCACCGGGCGCCTCGCGTCGAGCGATCCCAATCTGCAGAACATCCCGATCCGCACCCCGGAAGGCCGCCGCATCCGCGAAGCGTTCATCGCGCCCGCCGGCTCGCGCATCGTCTCCGCCGACTATTCGCAGATCGAGCTGCGCATCATGGCGCACCTGTCCGGCGACGAAGGCCTGTTGCGCGCATTCGCGAATGGCGAAGACATCCACCGCGCCACCGCCGCCGAAGTGTTCGGCGTGGCGCTGAATGACGTGAGCAGCGAGCAGCGCCGCTATGCCAAGGTCATCAATTTCGGCCTCATCTACGGCATGTCGGCGTATGGCCTGGCTTCGCAACTCAGTATCGAGACCAGCGCCGCCAAGCAATACATCGACCTCTACTTCGCGCGCTACCCCGGCGTGAAGCACTACATGGACAGCACAAGAGCACAGGCCAAGGCGCAGGGCTTCGTCGAGACCTGGTTCGGCCGCAGGTTGTGGCTGCCGGAGATCAATGGCGCCAACGGCATGCGCAGACAAGCCGCCGAACGCGCGGCCATCAACGCTCCCATGCAGGGCACCGCCGCCGACCTTATCAAGCTGGCGATGATCGCGGTGCAGGACTGGCTGGAGAAAGAGAGGCTGACAGCGAAGCTCGTCATGCAGGTGCACGATGAACTGGTGCTGGAAGTGCCGCAGGATGAACTTTCACGCGTGAAAGAGAAGGTGCGCGAGTTGATGTGCAATGTGGCGGAGTTGAAGGTGCCGCTGGAGGTGGGGTTGGGTGAGGGGGGGAATTGGGATGAGGCGCATTAGGCAATTTATTTAGCCGTTCGCCCTGAGCCTGTCGAAGGGTGAACGTTCGTCCGGCACATATGACCGTTCGTCCTGAGCTTGTCGAAGGATGAACGTCTTCCGCCAAACCCAACACCGTCGGGGGTAGCCCGACAGCTAGTCACTTTCTTTTGCTTCGCCAAAAGAAAGTAACCAAAGAAAAGGCGCCCCCGGTGCGCCGCTGCTTCGCAGTTCCCTGCGTTGCTCGACTGGTCAGGCCTCCTCATAAAC
>JBQGEN010000161.1:0-4802 GCA_052039615.1 Sideroxyarcus sp.
TCCGGCTCGTCGGCATGGGAGAAGTGCGTCATCAGCGTGACTTCGCGTATCGCCGGATGCGACTTCAGTTTTTCCATCACTGCTGGAACCTGCTCCGGCGCGAAGCCCAGGCGGTTCATGCCGGTATTGATCTTGAGCCAGACCTGTAAGGTGTTGCGGCGCGGATAGGCGTCGAGCATGGCGAGCTGTCGCGGACTGTGGATGACGCTTGTAATCTCGTATTCGGCCAGCAGCGGCAGTTCGTCCGCGGTGAAGAACCCTTCCAGCAGCAGGATGGTCTGGCGGAAACCCGCCTCGCGCAGGGCGATGGCATCGCGCACATCGAGCAGCGCAAAACCTTCCGCCTCATCCAGCGCCTCGGCCACGCGCATCAGCCCGTGCCCGTAAGCATTCGCCTTGATCACCGCCATGATGCGGCTGGAAGCAAGACGGCGCGCCACGCGCAGGTTGTTCTTGAGTGCGGAAAGGTCGATGCGGGCCTGAATCGGACGGGACATGAATTATCGGGGACAGCGGGGACTAAAGTGCCGCGAATGATAGCAGGCCTCATATATTCGTGTTATAAAAGCCCGTCCTTCAAACGTAAAAATCAAAGTGAATCGCGGCTTCTACACCATTCTGGCTGCCCAGTTCTTTTCTGCGCTCGCCGACAATGCACTGCTGTTCGCCGCCATCGCCCTGTTGAAGCAGGTGCATGCACCAAGCTGGCAGACGCCCGTATTGCAGCAGGCTTTCATCCTGTCTTTCATCCTGCTCGCGCCCTTTGTCGGCGCCTTCGCCGATTCGCTGCCCAAAGGGCGCGTGATGTTCATCAGCAACGCGATCAAGATGGCGGGCTGCCTCGCCATGCTGGCGGGGGTGAACCCGCTGCTCGCCTACGGCCTGGCCGGCTTCGGCGCCGCCGCCTACTCGCCGGCGAAATACGGCATCCTCACCGAATACCTGCCGCCGGAACGGCTGGTATGGGCCAACAGCTGGATGGAAGGCCTGACCGTCGCCGCCATCATCGCCGGCGCGGTGGTCGGCGGCATGCTGGTCACGCCCGGCATCGCGCACGCCATCGAACATGCGCTGCACGTGCCCGCCAGCGTGACCCCGGCCGAACTGGCGATCTTCGTCATCTTTTTCATCTATCTGGTCGCGGCGCTATTCAACCTCTACATCCCGATCGTTCCGATCGAGCACAAGCCGCTCAGCCGCAGCCCGCTCTTCCTGGCCAAGGATTTCGCGCACTGCTTCATGCTGCTGTGGAAAGACCCGCTGGGCCAAGTGTCGCTGGCTGTCACCACCCTCTTCTGGGGGGCGGGCGCGACGCTGCGCCTGCTGGTGCTGGCGTGGGCGGCAGTGGCATTGCATTACAGCATCGGCGAGGCCGCCAAGCTCACCGCCTGGGTCGCGGTCGGCATCGCGCTCGGCTCCGTCCTCGCGGCGCGTTTCATCCAGCTGGAACACGCGGTGAAGGTGTTGCCGGTCGGCATCGGCATGGGGCTGCTGGTGCTGGCGATGATCCCGGTGCACCACCCCCTGCTCGCCATCCTGCTGCTCACCGGCATCGGCGTGATGGCCGGCTTCTTCGTGGTGCCGATGAACGCGCTGCTGCAGCACCGCGGCCACCTGCTGATGGGTGCGGGCCGCTCCATCGCGGTGCAGAATTTCAACGAGAACATCAGCATCTTCCTCATGCTGGGGCTGTACGCGCTGATGGAGAAGCTCAACTTCTCCCTCACCGTCATCATCCTCGTGTTCGGCCTGCTGATGACCGGCATCATGAGCCTGCTTTACAAGAAGCACGGCCACGACCAGGATAGCGGCAAGATGTAAACTCGGGCGCCGGGAGCGGGATGGAATTCCGGCTCGCCTTTTCCAGCTTGCACCGGCACGGGCATCCCAACTACCAAGGAGAGCACCATGACCTACCGCACCGCCACTCTCGTATGTGCAACACTCCTGCTGCTCGCCGCATGTGGCCCGAGCGACAACGAACCGCCGCCCCCCAAACTGTTCGAGGATCAGCGCAACGCACTCGACAAAGCAAAAACTCTGGATGCTGAACAGCAGAAACAGGCTGAAGAACAACGGAAGGCGATGGAGCAGCAAACACAGTGAAAGTGCCATCGCACGGCAGCCCGGACGATTCGGGTCGGTGCCCTTGTGCCTATGATGGGACTTCAGGAAGTCCGTGACCGCTTTTGTTTCACCAGAATGCCTGCAGGAGCGACGGGCTGGTTAGTCTGATGCCGATGATGCAACCGTCGCCGCTTGCATCGCTTTCGGCCGGCATGGCGTCCGAGTTCCATATGACGGTGCCGTTCAGCCTGAGATCAACGCCGTCTGCCTGATACCTGATCTGTATGTTCTCGCCGACGCCGGCCTGGGCGTCGACCCTTAATCTGATGCCCGTCGGCGACATGTCCACTACTTCGAACACCTGGAGGCTGCGGTCGCCAGCCAGAACCTGCAGCTTGCCGCGCGGCTGCCGCCTGAAGCTGGCTCTCTCTTCCTTGCGTTTTTCTGGATGCACGTCGACTCCCGGGTTGTGCTGCACTTGACGTGAGGCTGTGCGGATTCTCGGTCAAGCCATGGGGCGAGAGCAAGGGAATATTGTGTCCGGGCTGGCCGTCGCCCGACCGGAACGAGAGAGGCTCTGCCGGCATCGCAATGGCAGTTTCGACTGGCTAAAACGATCCGACTCCGGTTAATCTACCGCCCCGCAACAGGAAGGAGTCGAAATGCACAGATTCACTCTGGTCGCCCTGCTGACTTTGTTGCCAGTCACGTCTCATGCTTTTGATTCCGACGAGTCAGACAAGCAGCGCCATATCGCCCTTTCCGCCCTGATCTTCGGCACGTCTTACATGATAACGGAGGACGCGACGACATCCGCCTTGATCGCTTTCGGCACGGGACTGGCCAAGGAGCTGTACGACGACAGGAACGGGCACGGCATCGACCCGCAGGATCTGGAGGCCAATGCCGTCGGGATTGGAATCGGTATTCTGTGGGTGTATAAATTCAAATAATCGAGACTCAACAATTCCGTCAGATCCGAAATCCGACAGTTCGCAGAGGCCACATGAAGATAGGCATCCCCAAAGAGATCAAGACCAACGAAAACCGCGTCGCGCTGGTGCCCGCAGGAGCGGAGGCTCTGGTGGCTGCCGGGCACACGGTCATCGTGGAAACGGGAGCGGGGCTGGGCAGCGGTTTCGGCGACGCGCGCTACGCCGAAGCCGGCGCGCAGATCGCAGTGGATGCCGATGCGGTGTGGGCGGCGGCGGATCTGATCGTGAAAGTGAAAGAACCGATCGAGTCGGAATGGAAACGCATCCGGCGCGGCCAGGTCATCTTCACCTACTTCCATTTCGCCGCCAGCGAGAAACTGACCCGCGCGCACATGGCGTCCGGTGCGGTGTGCATCGCATATGAAACGGTCGAATTGCGCTCGCGCGAACTGCCGTTGCTGACCCCGATGTCGGAAGTGGCCGGGCGTATGGCCGTGCAAGAAGGCGCGAAATACCTGGAGGAGCTGAACGGCGGGCGCGGTATCCTGCTCGGCGGCGTGCCGGGCGTGCCCCCTGCCAAAGTGGTGATACTCGGTGCGGGCGTGGTCGGCGTGAATGCGGCCAAGATCGCGGCCGGAATGGGCGCCAGTGTCGTCATCCTGGATATCGACCTGGAACGGCTGCGTTACCTGAGCGATGTCATGCCCGCCAACGTGCAACTGGTCTTTTCGAACCGCCACAACCTGCTGGAGCAGATCGCCAATGCCGACCTGGTCGTCGGCGCGGTGCTGATTCCCGGCGCCGTCGCGCCCAAGCTGATCCGCCGCGAAGACCTCAAGACCATGCGCGCCGGCGCGGTGATCGTAGACGTCTCCGTGGACCAGGGCGGTTGTATCGAAACCACACATCCGACCACGCACGAGAATCCGACCTTCATCGTGGAGGGCGTGGTTCACTACGGCGTGGCCAACATGCCCGGCGCCGTACCGATCACCTCGACCCTGGCGCTGACCAACGCCACCCTGCCCTATGTGCTGAAGCTGGCGAACAAGGGATACCGGCAGGCACTCAGGGAATCGCCGGAACTGCTCAACGGACTCAACATCGTCGCTGGCACGGTCACGCATCGCAAGGTCGCCGAAGCATTTGGCCTGGACTATCACCCGCCGGAATCCTTTCTCGACTAACCCCGGCCGGTACGGGAGGCCCGCATCAGCAAACCGCTACCGCGGGCGTGATACCATGTTCCGGCAACCGCAACCTGTCGGACCGCTGTCGCCTGCAGCCGGGGCAAGCCGGCGAAGCTGCTGCCTTTAGCCTGAAAGGGTGACATCATGGACAAGCTGGAACCAGGTGTGGGCGACGCGCTGGTCGTCGTCGATGTGCAGAACGATTTCCTGCCCGGTGGCAGCCTTGCCGTGGCGCATGGCGATGAGGTGGTGCCGGTACTCAACCGCTGCCTAGCGCTATTTGCCGCCAGAGAACTGCCCGTCTACGCCTCGCGCGACTGGCACCCTCCCGATCATTGCTCCTTCCGCGCACAAGGCGGGCCGTGGCCGCCGCATTGCATCGCCGACAGCTACGGCGCAGAGTTCGCCGCCAGCCTCAATCTGCCGGCCGATGCCGTGATCATTTCCAAGGCCGACACGCCGGAAAAGGATGCCTATTCCGCTTTCGAGAACACCGACCTCGGCCTGTGCCTCAAGGCGGTCGACGTGCGGCGCCTGTTCGTGGGCGGGCTGGCCACCGACTACTGCGTGCTGAATACGGTCAAAGACGCACTGGCGCTGGGCTATGCAG
>JBQGEN010000162.1:0-5916 GCA_052039615.1 Sideroxyarcus sp.
AGGAGCTGCAGGAAATCATGCACGAACCGCTGCAGCCATTGGCGGCGCGCTCCAACCGCGTCTGGGCCGACCGGGAAAGTCTCTATCAGGAAATGAACGCGGGGTTGGGCACGCTGCCCCACGGCATCTCGCTGTATGCGCTGGACACCGACGGCATCCAGATCAGCAGCAACGTCGATGCCGAGGGCCTGCAGCCGGCATCCTTTGGCCGGGATCGCTCGAAGCGGCCCTACATGAACGAAGTCCTGCCGATCGCGGGAACGCTGCTGTCGCCGGCCTACATCAGCCTGTTCGGCCGCCGCCCCTCGCTCACTGCGATACAGGTCGTGCGCGATTCGTCGGGTGCCGTGCTGGGATTCCTCGGCACCGATTTCGACCTGCGCGACCTGCCGCTGACGCGCAAACTGTACGATGAGCCGGTGGTCTGGCGGCAGCTCAAGGGCGACCCTTCCATCCGCAATACGGTCTTTCACCAGATCAGGGTGGAGAGCGCCATGGACCAGCAGCTCGATACTGTGCTGGGGGTGATCGAGGAGCTGATGGTCTATCACGGCGTGTACCACGTGATCCTGCATTTCTCCAGCAATCGCGCGGTGCTGTGGGTGATGGGCGATCCCTATCGCTATCGCCTGCTCGACATCGATGCGCTGATCGACCCCGATATCTGCCTCGCCTATCCCAAGACGCCCTATCCGTCGGAAGCACTGGTGCCGCATGACCGGGTCCGTGCCGTGCTGGACCTGTTCCGCGAGCTGCGCTACATGGACGAGATGTTCTACCTGCGCTCCGGCACGCTGAATCTCTTCAACGGCATTGTCGGTCTCACCTTTTCGTGCGACGGTTCGCATTACATCCCGCACGACGAGTTCCTGAGCGCGGGCTACGATTTCTGGATCGACAACAGATGACAGGCGCGACATTGGGAGGATGCGGCAGGCCTATCAGCTTCAGCCGCATCGCCACCTTCAAGGAAAGGAACGACCGCGACCTGTTCCGGCAGGGCATCATGCGCGAGTTCGGCGGATAGCCGCCGACACCCGCACGCGCATCAGGCGCCGTCGTCCAGTTTCACCGCGGCGGCGATGTTCGATATCTTGCTGAGCGCGGCGGACATGTCCTTGACCCTGGCTTCCAGCGCCGCCCATTCCCCGCCCTTCGCCTGCAGCTCGGCCACCTGCTTCTCCAACCCGGCCTGCCGTGTCTGATCCTGTCTGATCATGTCCCGCAGCTGCTCGATGGTTCGCGTCAGTTCGAGCGACCTGGCTTTTTCTTCTTCCAGCTGCGCATTCTTGCGGGCGAGCTGATTCTCTTCCACCGCCACCAGCTTGTTCAATTTCGCTTCCATCTCGGCCGCTCGCGCCTGTTCCTGCTTGAGGCTTTCGCGCAGCTGCACGATGGTCTTCAGCAGCTCGAGACCCTTGCTCTTCTCTTCTTCCAGCAGCGAATTCACCTTGGCCAGTTCGGAAGTGACATTCTTCTCGGCCGCAGGCCGACCTGGCGCGACCTCGCTCTTTGCGGGTTCGGAATAGGCGTGAAGTTTTACTGTCTTGTCCATGCTGTCCATTCTCTTGAATTCAGGCTCGCGGCGCAACATCTGTTGCCCCCTGTCGATCCGGCTAAGGCTGATCGCCGGCGGGAGATTGGGCCGGGACACTTTCCTGTGCCACCGGGTTGGCCAACACGGGAATTTCCGCCGGGCTGCTTGCCGCGGGCGGCGTGACAGGCGATGCGACCCGTGGTGTCGCCACGGCTGCCGCGACCGGCGCTTTCGCCGGTGTCGGCCCGACGGGCGGCTGTGTGCCGGCCAGACTCTTCGCTGCGATGTCGCGCGTGGCGAGCGGCGCCGGCTTCACGGGCGTTTGCACGGTGGCGGCCGGCTGCGGCACATTCTCCGGTACGGGCGCGGCTGGCGCCGGCGCGAGCTGAACGCTCTGCACCATCGGTTCGGCAGCGGGCATGGAAACGGCTTCAGACTGGGTAAGGGGTGCGCCCTCGATCGCACTTGCGCCGGAGGGGGGAGCGGATTCCGCGCCTTGCGGCGCGGACTGTTGCGCTGTGAGCCAAGTCTGCCAGGCCGTCACGGCCAGCACCGCAACCGCCACCATCGCCGTCAACCACAGTGCGCGGCGGATCTTGTCGTGCTTGCGGATGATGCGGACCTTGGCGCGGCCGAAGAGGGTATGGGTGATCTGCGCCTCGCCGATCTCGGTCCACACGCTCGCGCGCGAGCTTGCGCTGCTCGTCCGCAATCGAGGGTCCGGGATATCAAGTTGGCCGATCTCGTGACTCATGGTTTCTGCTCCCTGAATGTACAGCTCGGCTGCCCCATTGTGCTCATCAAACGCACCGGGTTTTTCGACAGTGACTCCCGCCATGATAACCAAAGCGGCTGCACAAGTCAGGCATCGCATTGCACCGTGCGCGAAGTCGGGCCGGATGGCTTGCACCGCCCCGCGCATTACGGCGTAAGATGATGCCAGCATGTTGGCGCTTCACACCGTGTTCCCTTGATGCGGCACGTCATGGCCCCCGTTTCGGCGGAAGGACCGGGCGCGCCCGACCATTGAAAGGAGCTGCCATGAAACATTTCAGATACCTCATCATCGGCGGCGGCATGGCTGCCGACGCCGCCCTCCACGGCATCCGCAAGATCGACCCGCATGGCACCATCGGCATGGTCAGCGATGAGCCCGATCCGCCGTACGATCGCCCGCCCCTGTCCAAGTCGTTATGGAAGGACAAGCCGTTCGAATCCATCTGGCGCAACTCCGCCGATCTCAATATCGACCTGCACCTGGGCCGGAAGGTCGTCGCGCTGGATGCGGCGGAGAAGGCGGCGACCGATGACGCGGGGGACGTCTACACCTACGGCAAGCTGCTGCTCGCCACGGGCGGCTCGGTGCGACGCCTGCCGGATGCCGACGACAGCGTGATCTATTTCAGGACGGCGGACGACTACCGCAGGCTGCGCGCGCTGAGCGAAAACGGCAGGGATTTCGTCGTGATCGGCGGCGGCTTCATCGGCTCGGAGGTCGCCGCCGCACTCGCCATGAACGGCAAGCAGGTCACGCTGGTCTTTCCGTCCAACGCGATCGGCTCGCGCATCTATCCGCCGGCGCTCGCGGCGTTCCTGAATTCCTACTATCGGGAACACGGCGTCACCCTGCTTCCATCCGAGACCGTCCGCTCGGTGCGCGGGAAGGACGGCCGGGTGATCGTGATCACCGGCAAGGGCATGGAGATTGCGGCCGACGGCGTCGTGGCGGGACTGGGTATCGTGCCCAACACCGAGCTGGCGGCGCAGGCCGGCCTCAAGGTGGACAACGGCATCGTGGTCGACGAATCGCTGCGCACCAGCGATCCCGACATCTATGCGGCAGGCGACGTGGCGAATTTCTACAGTGCCGCCCTGGACAAACGCAGGCGGGTGGAGCACGAGGACAACGCCAATATCATGGGCGAGACGGCGGGCAGAAACATGGCCGGGCAGTCCGACAGCTATCGCCACCAGCCCTACTTCTATTCCGACCTGTTCGATCTGGGTTACGAGGCGGTGGGCGAGCTCGACACCAGCTTCGATATCGTCGAGGACTGGAAGGAGCCGTTCCGCAAGGGGGTCATCTACTATCTGCGCGACGGGCGCGTGCGCGGCGTCCTGCTGTGGAACACCTGGGGCCAGGTCGACGCCGCCGCTGCCCTGATCGCGGAGCAGGCCCACCATACCCGCGCCTCGCTGGCAGGACGGATCAGCGACGCCTGACCCGTCAGCGGCAGCTCATCCGGCGCGAACCAGCCGCGACGCCGTTCCCGCTGAGCGAGCGCTATTCCAGCGACAATTCGATCTTGTCCAGCGCGATCGCCGGCTGCGGCGATGGTTCTGCCTGCGCGCGCGCCTGCTGCTCCGCCAGCTCCTTTGCGCGCTGCGCCGCCTCGAACTGGCGCTTGTGCTCTTCCTGCGCGACCAGTTCGGCCTGGCGTTCGGCTTCCAGCTGTTCCGGACTCTTGTACTCATGCAGGGAAAGGTCGGCCCCGGCGGAAGCCGAGGCGGGTTCGCCGCGCTGGCTCTTGAGCTTGATGTTCAGGCGCAGCTCGTTGGCGGAGTCGGCATTGCGGATCGCTTCCTCGTAGGAGATGAAACCATCGTTGTACAGTTCGAACAGGGACCAGTCGAAGGTGCGCATGCCGAGCTCGCGCGACTTTTCCATGATGGATTTGATCTCGTTGAATTCGCCCTTGAATATCTTGTCAGCGATAGTCGGCGTGTTGAGCAGGATCTCGATGGCCGCCTTGCGCCCCTTGCCGTCCTCGGTGCGCACCAGCCGCTGCGAGATGAGTGCGCGCATGTTGGCGGAGAGGTCCATCAGCAACTGGTTGCGGCGCTCCTCGGGGAAGAAGTTGATGATGCGGTCGATGGTCTGGTTGGCGCTGTTGGCGTGCAGCGTGCCCAGGCACAGGTGGCCGGTCTCGGCGAAGGCGATGGCATGCTCCATGGTCTCGGCATCGCGGATCTCGCCGATCAGGATCACGTCCGGCGCCTGGCGCAACGTGTTCTTCAGCGCGTGGTGCCAGCTGTGCGTGTCCACGCCCACTTCGCGGTGGGTGATTAGCGACTGCTTGGACTGGTGCACGTATTCCACCGGGTCTTCGACCGTGATGATGTGGCCCTTGGACGTGCTGTTGCGGTAGTCGATCATCGCGGCCAGCGAAGTGGACTTGCCGGAGCCGGTGCCGCCGACCACCAGCACCAGGCCGCGCTTGTTCATGATCACTTCCTTGAGGACCTCGGGCAAACCGAGTTTCTCGAAGTTGGGTATCTCGGCGGCGATGGTACGGATGACCATGCCGACGTTCTGCTGCTGCACGAACACGTTGACGCGGAAGCGCGACACGCCGGGCACGGAGATGGCGAAGTTGCATTCCATCTCCTTGGCGAATTCGGCGCGCTGGTCTTCGTTCATCAATGCATGCGCGAGCTGGCGCGTGATCGCGCCATTGAGCTTCTGCGCAGTCATCGGCTTCATCTCGCCGTGCGACTTCATGCTCGGCGGAAAATCGTTGGAGATGAACAGGTCGGAGCCGCCCGCCCGGCTCATGGCGGTGAGCAGCTTGATGATGTATTCGTAAGCCTGCTGATCGGTAAGTCCTGATGACATCGCATTTCCTCGGAAGGGTTATTTCGACAAAAACGGCCGCGCATTCTAGCAGGAAGACCGCCGCCGGATTCCGCGGCCCGATGCATCGCCGGCAGTCCCAGGATCCGCGCGGGTTTTGGCCCGCCACTGCATTTGCGCGCCATGCTTGAAGCGGCACTGACAGGGCGCGTAGAATGGGTCGAATACAGCACCGGCGGAAAGGTCACGATGCGAGACCTTGCGCACGCAGGCTGCAGCGCTTTCCCGGCGCCGGCACTTTCAGAATGAACAGTAGTTCGGACGATGTTCTTTGGTTTCTCTCAAGCAAGCTTAAAGAAGAAGGAGACACGCAATGACCGGCACCAGGCAATATATCTACGAATTCGAAAAGGGCGACGGCAAGGACAAGATGCTGCTCGGCGGCAAGGGCGCGAACCTGTGCGAGATGACCCAGATCGGCCTCAACGTCCCGCCCGGCTTCACCATCACCACCGAAGCCTGCCTCGCCTATCTGGAAAAGAACCAGCTGCCCGCCGGGCTGATGGACTCCATCAGGACCCACGTCCAAGGACTGGAAAAGAAGACCGGCAAGGGTTTCGGCAGCAGCAGCAACCCCCTGCTGGTGTCGGTGCGCTCGGGCTCGGCCATGTCCATGCCGGGCATGATGGACACCATCCTCAACCTCGGCCTCAACGAGACTTCGCTGCCAGGCCTGATCAAGCAGACCGGCAACGAACGTTTCGCCTGGGACGCCTACCGCCGCTTCATCCAGCTGTTCGGCAAG
>JBQGEN010000163.1:0-3745 GCA_052039615.1 Sideroxyarcus sp.
CGCGCCGGGTGTCGCGCCGGCGCAGGAGCAGGCGCTGCTCGATACGCTGCAGGCCTTCTTCGCCGGCAAGAACGGCGGCACGCGCCAGGAGCAGCGGCGCCGCGAGATCGGCCGCAGCGTGACCGGCAGCGAGCAGATGTATCGCGGCTACCGCAGCTGGCAGTTACATGTGTGGCGGCTGCAGGGGGCGCCGCAATCGTGGGCGGAACAACTGCAGGAGCATTACCGCGCGCAGCCGGTGTTCGCCGTGCTGGGCGGGGCCGGCGCGGACGAGTGGCGGCCAGTACATGAATTCTGTGAAAGCAACGAGATCCCTTGCCTCTTTCCCAGCCTCGGTCTGGCGGCGCTTCCGCCCGGCGGCCACGCCTCGATCTATTTTTCGCGCGGCGCGGCGCTGGAGGCGGTGGTGCTGGCCAAGCATCTGGCCGCCGACGACGGCGGCGATATCGTGCAGGTGTTCCGCGCCGATGGCGGCGGCCGCACAGCCGCCGACGCGTTGCGCACGGCCTTGCAGCAGCGCGGCATCGACACCGTCGTCGACCGGCCGCTGAGCGGCGCGCAGGCCGTGCCGGAGGCGTTCTGGTCGCACCTGCTGGAAGAGCAACGCCCGCAGACCCTGATCCTGTGGCTGAACGACGCCGATCTGGCGAATTTCCCGTTCGCGCGGGAAGCTCCGCCGTGGCTGCACGGCCTGTATGTGTCGGGCAGCCTGGTCGCGCAGCCCGGGCAATGGCAGCTGGCGGAAGGGTGGCGCGACCGGGTGCGCAGCGTAGACCAGTTCGAACCCGCGGCGCACCGCGCGCAGCGCATGACGCGGATGAAGGTGTGGCTGCGCGCGCGCAATGTCGCGCTGGTGGACGAGCGCACCCAGGCCGATGCCTTTTTCGCGGCGAGCATCGCCGGCGATGCGCTGGCGCACATGGACGAGATATTTTCGCGCGACTATTTCATCGAGCGCGTCGAGCACATGACCGAACAATCGCTGTTCCCTTCCGTCTACCCGCGCCTGAGCCTGGGGCCGGGACAGCGCTTCGCATCCAAGGGCGCCTACGTGACCCGCTACACGCAGGATGGCGGGCGCGCGGCGGCAGTGCCGGGCGACTGGATCGTGCCCTGAAAATCCCATATCCCCTGAGTCGCAAGCAGCTTTCCACGGCGGGGAGGTTGATCTCCTTTGCGTCAGATATATGCGGCTGGGGGATGGCGACGTTGCCAGGCCGGGGTGTAGTGGGAAAGATAGGGGCACCTTAGTCGAACATACTACTGTCGTGGCGGAAAAATACTGCGTAAAGCGTATGGGCTGGAGTTTCTGCGGCATGTACGGTTCGCACCGTGGGGCTGCGTGACCTGTTCCGACGGAACTGGCGCCTTGCATTCTGGAAAAACCCAACAACAAGGGAGGGTGCCATGAATCTTTTTTCATCAGATGCGCGCAAGGTGCTGGCGTCTCTTTCTGGGATGATGATCGCCTCGATCATGCTCGTGCATGCCGGCGCGGCGCAGGCGCTGACCGTTTCGCCGACCACGGTACAGGTCCAGGCGGGCAATACGGTTACCCTGAGTGTCAGCAATGCGTCCGGCGAGATCAGGGCTTCGACGTCCGATGAGGATGTCGCGACCGTGAAATACGACCACGGTGTAGTGACGATCAGGGCGCGTTCCGCAGGGACGGCCACAGTCACCGTCCGCGACAGGCTGAACAGCCGGCAGGTTGCGGTCACGGTCACTGCTGCGCCCGCGCTCATCGTGTCGCCGGCTTCGATCCAGCTTCAGGTCGGCAATTCCGCGAACGTCACGGTGACCAACGCCAACGGTGAGGTCAGGGTCTTTACGTCCGACGAGGATATCGCGACGGTGAGCTACGCGAATGGTGTCGCCAGGATCACGGGACGCGCCGCAGGTACGGCTGCGGTCACGATACGCGATAGCGTGAACACCCGTACGGTGGCGGTGACGGTGACGGCTGGGCCGGTTCTAACGGTCTCGCCGACCACGGTGCAGGTGCAAGCCGGCAATACGGCTGCGGTCACCGTGACCAATGCGAACGGCGCGGTAACGGCATCGTCGTCGAATACGGCGATCGCGACGGTGACTTACGCTTCCGGAGTGGCTACGGTTCGCGGAGTGGCGGCCGGCACGGCGACGATCACCATACGCGACAGCGTGAATACCCGCACGGTTGCAGTGACGGTGACGGCGGCGCCGGTTCTGGCGGTGTCTCCGACCACGGTGCAGGTGCAAGCCGGCAACACGGCGACGGTCAATGTGAGCAACGCAAACGGTGCGGTCACGGCATCGTCGTCGAATACGGGCATCGCCACGGTGACCTATGCTTCCGGCATCGCCACGATACGCGGCGTGGCGGCAGGCTCGGCGACGGTGACGATACGTGACAGTGTGAACACCAGAACGGTCGCGGTGACGGTGACGGCGGTGGTGGTGACAGGCAATTACACGCTGCTGGCCTGGAACAACCTGGGCATGCATTGCTACGACGGTAACGATTATTCGATCTTCTCCATCCTGCCGCCGCTGAACACCGTGAATGCTCAATTGGTGAACCAGGCCACCGGCGACCGGGTGACCAGCGGCGTGACGCTGACCTATCAGGCGACCCCGGACACCACAGGTTCGGTCAACAGCATCAGCTCGACCAAGACCAATTTCTGGGACTATGTGCAGGATCTGTTCGGTCTGTCGCCGGCGCCCGACGTCGGTCTGCTGGGCTACCCGATGGCTTCGAACACTCCGGCGCCGATGGCGTACAGCGCGGAACACGACTGGTTCGAGGCGGTGGGCATCCCGATCACCAACGTGGACGACACCAACGTGAAGAACGACTATCCGATGATTCGTGTGGTGGCCAGGAACACCGCCGGTCAGGTGCTGGCCTCGACTGATGTGGTGCTGCCGGTGAGCGACATGCTGGACTGCCGCAATTGCCACACGTCCAACACCGGCGGAAACGCGGCGGCGAATGCGGCCAGGCCAGCGGCGGGATGGGTGTTCGATGCCGATCCGCTGAAGGACTGGAAGCGGAATATCCTGCGCCTGCACGACGAGAAGCAGGCCGGCAATCCGGCTTATGCTGGCGCGCTGCAAGCGAAAGGTTATCCCAATGGCCTGTACAGTTCTGCGATGACCGGAAAGCCGGTGCTGTGCGTGGCTTGCCACACTTCGAATGCCTACCAGTTGGAGGCCGGATTCCCGACGGGCATGGCTGGCATTCCTCCGCTCACCCAGGTGATCCATGGGCACCATGCCAACCAGATCGATCCGGACAACGGAATGACGCTGGACGACATCAATAACCGCGACACCTGCTATCACTGCCATCCCGGGTCGGTCACCCAGTGTTTGCGCGGCGCGATGTCCGGTCCGAGCTACCAGTGCCAGAGCTGCCACAGCAAGATGAGCCATGTCGGCAGTGCCAGCCGTTCCGGCTGGCTGAACGAGCCGACCTGCCAGTCCTGCCACCATGACGGCAGGCGCGAAGCCGTCGGCGTCGACGGCCAGGGACTGCCGCTGACGTGGAGCGATACGCGTTTTGCGACCAACCCGAACGTGCCCAGCATCGGTGCGCACCTGTATCGCTACAGCACCGGTCATGGTGGGATGAAATGCGAGGCTTGCCACGGCTCCACCCATGCCGAGTATCCGAGTCGGGAGGCGAACGACAACGTGCAGAGCATCGCCGTACAGGGGTATGCCGGCACGGTGACCGAGTGCACGGCCTGCCACGACA
>JBQGEN010000164.1:0-2895 GCA_052039615.1 Sideroxyarcus sp.
CCTGCCGGCCAGCGTGCGCGTGTATCTATGCCTGAGTCCGTGCGATATGCGTCGGAGTTTCGACGGGCTGCACACGCTGGTGCGAGATCACCTGCAGTTAGACCCGTTCGCCGGACACCTGTACCTGTTCGCCAACAAGCGGAGGGATCAAGCGAGATTCTGCATACCGATTGGGCTCCGTGGTTGTCGAGTACCGTTGGCATCCCCTATACGGCAAGAAGCTGCGCCTATTTCGACGAACGGTGCATGGCGGTGCCGCGGTGGTTCACGTGGAAGCGCGAGGAACCGTATCGCGAGAACTGCCTGCGTGGATGGTCGACGGCTCAATCTGTGGAGGAATGGAACTCGGGCCGCCGCAGGTTTCCATTCCCGCACTGGATGAGTTACGTAGGGCCCTCGATGCAAAATCCAAAGCGGTAGATCAACCCGATCACCCCCCAGGATTCGTAAGCTCCTTGGTAAAGGAGAGTGAATCCCGTGAAGCAACCGCCAAGGATATCTTACCGGCAGTTAAAGCTGCTGGACTCCGAAGTGGCGATCCGAGTGGACGAGAGAGTACGAGGGGAAGCGGTCAACGTCCTCGCAGACCTGCTATTAGAGGCACTCGGGATGCCCGGCGAATCAGCGGAGGTAAGAAATGAATCCTAAGATTAGGTCCGAGCATTTGGCCCGCATCGCTGTCGTCTACGTGCGCCAATCCACACTGGGACAAGTCGAACACCATACAGAGAGTAAGCGCCGCCAGTATTCATTAGTGGACACGGCTGCGCAGCTAGGCTTTGCTTCAGTCGAGACAATCGATGATGACCTCGGGCGGTCCTGGTCGGGGCTGGTTGAACGGCCTGGCTTTCAGAAACTCGTCGCGATGGTTTGCAGTGGAAGCGTTGGCGCAGTCCTTTGCATAGAAGCTTCCCGGCTTTCCCGCAATGGCCGTGACTGGCATCACTTGATTGATCTGTGCGCGTTAGTGGGCGCGGTTGTCATCGATCCCGACGGAGTATATGATCCTCGTCTGGTAAACGATCGTCTGCTTTTGGGCCTTAAGGGAAGCATGTCGGAATATGAGCTGAGCCTGCTGCGTCAACGCGGGCTGGCCGCCCGGGATTCAAAGGCTCAACGTGGGGAACTGAGGTTCGCATTGCCGCCTGGCTATTGCTGGAACGAACTGGGTCAGATGGAGATCGACCCAGATGAGCGGGTATGTGAGGCTATCCGAATAGTGTTCAGAAAGTTTCGGGAATTGGGAAGCGCCCGCCAGGTGCTCATATGGGCCGTTCAGGCAGAGCTTCAGTTGCCCGTCATGCGGCAGAGTCAGTTGGGCGCACGCGTTGAATGGCAGCCCTCTGCCTACCATACTGTGCTGGAGATTCTGCGGCACCCGGTCTATGCAGGAGCCTATGTGTTTGGCCGGACGTCCCAACGTACAACGATCGTCAACGGACGAGCGAAGAAAACGAACGGCCACAAAAAGCTGATGGCAGAATGGAGTGTCTTGATTCGCGACCACCATCCCTGCTACATCAGTTGGGAAGACTACGAGCAGAACCAAAGGATGATCGACGAAAACGCTCACATGCAAAAGCGAGCCGATCGCAAATCGGCACGTGGTGGGCGCGCTCTGTTGGCTGGCTTGGTGCGCTGTGGTAGGTGCGGGCGCATGATGCGCGTCTTCTATGGTTCCAGAGCAGGACATGCCCACCGGTATCAATGTCGCGGAAATATCGATACCGCCGGCGGCAAGATTTGCATCGGGGCTGGAGGAATGCGCGTGGATCGAGCGGTAGCCGGCCAGATATTGGAAGCAGTCTCGGCCCACGCGATTGAGGCCGCCATGACTGCCGCGGAACGGTGCAGGACGGCAGACGACGATGTGCGCCTCGCCCTCGCCAAAGAACTCGAAGCCGCCCGCTACGAAGCATCCTTGGCAGCACGCCGTTATGAGTTGGTGGATCCAGCCAAGCGACTGGTGGCGCGTGAACTGGAGGGCCGTTGGAATACCGCTTTGGAACGTGTTGATCAGTTAGAGCGTCGCATCCGTGACCTCGAAACGGAAGCCCGGCAGCGACCGCAGATTGATCGGGAGGCATTACTGGCTCTCGCGCACGATTTGCCGTCGGCTTGGAATTCTGCTGGCGCGGACACACGAACCAAACAACGGCTCACGCGTATCCTCATTCAAGAAGTCGTCATTGACGACGATCCCAAAGCTAATCAAATTGTGCTCTTTATCCATTGGACTGGCGGCCGCCACACCGAGGTTCGAGTTGCCAAGGTTCGGACGGGACGATATCCCGATGACCGTTACCCGAGCCCGGTTGAAGTGATGCGCACACTTGGGGGACATTGGCCGGACCGTGAATTGGCAGTGACCATGAACCGTATGCGATGCAAAAGCAGCGACGGAAAAAGCTGGACCGTAGCGCGCGTGCGCGAGTTGCGAGAGCGCCTCGGGATCACAGCTTTCGATGCGGCGAGCAGCAAGATCGAAACTATCACCGCTGATGAGGCCGCACATCGGCTGAACATCTGCATCGGTTCGGTGAAGCGCCTCATTCGTGAGGGAGTGCTTCCCGCGACTCAGTTGATGCCATCAGCTCCGTGGCAAATTCCGGTGTCGGCGCTAGATACAGAAGCAGTAAAGATAGGAGTCCGGGCAGTGATAGATCGTCGTCCAAGCAACTTCACTGCATTGCAGGACTTAAAGAGCCTTAAGTTACCCGGCTTCTAAAAGAGGTGCATTATGAAACGCGATCCAGGGACCGTCTGAAGCTTTTGTATTGGGATCGGGACGGCTTTGCGATCTGGGCGAAGCGGCTGGAAGCGGGCAGTTACGTGATCCCCTCTGGAGAACCCGGCTCGACTCGTTTCGAGATCACCGTCGAGGAACTGGGGGCG
>JBQGEN010000165.1:0-4781 GCA_052039615.1 Sideroxyarcus sp.
GGCGGAACAGAAGTGGCTCCCCCAGTCCGGCAACCAAGATTGTCTCAACATACGGAAGAGCTCTGATGACGGCATTCACATCTTTGGCGTCGAGCATAGTCTGCGCAAAAGATAGCTTGGTTTGATGGCACATCACACAACGAATGTTGCACCGATTCGAGAAATCAATCTCTAGATGGGGTGGGCGCGATTGGAGATGGGTTCGTCCCGTTATGACTTCGAGATCATTGAGATAATGGTTTAGTCTTTTAAGCCTTGCCAGCGCATTTTGACGTCTTAATCTCTTAAGTTCCAAGGGTTCCTCCTAGGGTTCCTAAAGTCAAGACGGAAGTTCCCCAGACTACGCCAAGAAGCTTGGAATAGAGGATCCACCGGCAAAGAGGCGACTGTCGCGACTACTCACCTGGGCCGCTTCGTGGGAGCCGCCTCCGTCTGGGCTATTACCCACCCTCTCACTAGAGAGACGGTCATTTGTGCCGAAATGCCCAGTGCAAAAAGAACGATTCTAAGCCTTGGGCGCGAGATCCAGCCGTGACTGGAAGATCCGTAATGCAGCGTCGTGCAACTTCAAATCCCATGCATTGCGAGCATTGATTTCTTCCCACATGGCTGGATCGGTCTTGTCGCGCATCACCGCGAGGCGCTCCTCGATCGGTTTGCTGATGTGTTTGCTGCTGTTCTTTACCTGATAATCAAGGGAAATGTCGATCCCAAGTCCCCTTAGGTAGGCAGACAGCAATTCCAGGCTTTCCTCGAATCTCTCGACCAGGCCGAAGAACGGCAGTGCTTCGAGGGTCTGCACGGCCTGATCAAAATCCTTGGCCTGGATCTCCAGGCGATTGAAGCGCGGATGGTGCAGCAGCCAAGCTGTGTGGTGATTATGTGTGACCCCGTTCCTGGAAGAGTCGAAGCGCCACCGCATATAGTCTTCGAAATTCAGTCTGGATGCGTGATCTGCACCCCGGCTGACCGGTCCGGTCGTCAATCCTTGGTGCCGCTCGAAATCGTAGATGGAGCGCACCCGGTCGATGGGATGGCGCAGGAAGACGATGGGGGCAATCGTTATGCCCGGGATCGTCGGCGCCGGAAGGATGGCATTGTGGCTGGAGATGGCCTTGGCCTCTGGATGCTCCTGAATGAAGCTGGCCAGCTCTTCCGGAGGGATCCTGCTGTGGGCCTGCTGTCCGTCAAAAGCCAGCCAGGCCTTGCCGAAGTTGTTCTGAAGGAGGTGGTCCACCGTGGAACCGGCGTTCTTGAAGATGTGATAATGGACAATGATTTGCCGGGTAGCAGGTTGGTTCATTCTGTTTCCTGAAATGGGTTTCAAGTATTATCGGCGGCGTGCGATGAGCATGCGATTCCAGCCGAAATGGCTGCCGGTGCTGGTGGTGCGCGGAATTTCAACTGGATTTTGCATGGAGGATGTGTGGTGCAAGGTCGCTGATCAATTGTTGCAGGCGCCGGGATACCGCGGCAACGGAGAAACTCCGGTCACAATGTTCTACGCCTTCGCGCGAGAGGTTCTCCCACATCTGTCGATCGTGATAGAGCTGCATGATCGCCTCAGCGACATCGTCTGGCTCGTCGGCGACCAGCACGTTCTGTCCGTTGACGAAGCCGCCTCCTTCCACCGCGATGGATGTGGCAACGACCGGGACGCCGAGGCTGAGGCTGGAGATCACTTTGCCCTTGAGGCCGGCGCCATATCTCAATGGAGCGACGGAGATGCGGCAATCGTTGAACACGTCTTCGATATTTGGCACGAAGCCGCGCATCTCGATGCCGGGCTGGCGCAGGCGGGTGATCTCGGGCGGCATGTCCGAGCCGACAATGACGAAGCGTCCCTGGAATCCCTTGCCGCGCAGACGCTGCCACACTTCGGTGATGAACCATTTCACCGCATCCACGTTGGGCGTGTGCCGGAAGCCGCCGATGAATACGATGTCCTGCCGTTGCTCGAAGCCGAGCTGTCCGCGTCCCGGAATGTCGCGCACGATGGGAACCTCGTACAGTTTTGCCTGCGGCGTCAGTTTGCTCAGGAGCTCCATCTCGTGGTTGCTCAGCACGATGGTCGCATCGGCGCGTTCGATCAGGTCGAGCTCGATCTTGCGGTTGTTGGCGGCCATCCTGGCCTTCTGCGGATCGCCAGAGAGCTGGGCTTCGCGCTCTTCGCGCAGGAAGTGTAGATCGACCGTGTCGAAGATCACCTTGGCCTGAGGCGCGTGGCGCCGCACCAGCTTGAGCAGTTTGGCGGCGACCGGAGCGCGGTAGATCAGCACCAGGTCGTAGCTGCCGCCGATCTTCTCCAGCATCGTCTCGAACGACATCCAGAACGGCGCATAGAGAGTCTCGACACCGATGCGCTGCAGGTCCTGGGTGTAACGGCCGAAGTAGGCGAGATTCTCCGGCACGAAGGTGACATGCAGTCCCAGCGAACGGAAGATGCGCAGGAACTGGAAGGTGTCCATCGAACCGGAGTCGCGGTCCGGGGTCGGTGTGCAGGCATCGATCACGAGGATGCGGCCGCGCGCCGTCCGGTCCACCGGCAGACGCTCGGGATCGCACTGGCCGTGCCCGGCCAACACTTCGCGCCATTTGTGGCCGAAGATGGCGCCATTGGTGACTTGATAGCGCTGGGCGCCGCTGCTGGTGTCGGTGCCGGAGCTGATGCCTTCGAAGTGCAGGAGCTGCGAGAGCGGCTGCACCACCACGCGCAGACCGGCCTGGCGCACGCGGAAGGCCATGTCGGTGTCTTCGTAGTAGGCAACCGAGTATTGCTCGTCGAAGCCGCCGACACTGCGCCAGAATTCGGTGCGCAGCGCGATCGAGGCGCCTGAGACGTAGTCCGCGTCGCGCATGTAGCAATACTGCGGCTTGCGCGGTTCGTCCATGCGGCCGTAGTTCCAGCCGGAACCGTCGCCGAAGATGATGCCGCCGGCTTCCTGCAGACGCCCATCCGGATAGAGAAGTTTGGAGCCGGCCAGTCCGATGTCGGGATTGTCTTCCAGCGTGCCGATCAGCTCGTCCAGCCACCCCGTCAGCACGATGGTGTCGTTGTTCAGCAGGACGAGATGGCGGCCCTTGGCATGCTTCGCTGCGTTGTTGCAGTTGCGGATGAAGCCTTGGTTCTGTTCGCCCAACACATGGCGTATCCGCCCGACCCCCTTCGAAAAGATATCGGTGGTCCTGTCGGTGGAGCGGTCGTCGGCGACGATGATCTCGTAGCTGTAGCGTGTCTTCGACGACAGCACCGAATGGATGCACGCCAGCGTGAAGGCGAGCTGGTTGTAGACCGGGATCACGATGGAAACGTCCGGCTGCGCGTTCTGTGGCGCGGCGTCAGACAATGCTGCTATCTCGCCGAGCCACTCGGCGATCTCTCCCTCGGATGGCTTGGGAGCGATCTTCTCGCTGGTGAACGGCAGGTGGAAACGCTGCATGCGCGAAACGATTTCGGTGCGCTCCGCCTCGCCGAATTCGTCGTAGAGGAAGTCCATGAACGCGGGCAACGGACGCCCCGGCTCCTCATTGTGGATCGGCGTGGCGGGCACCTCTGTAGGTGTCGCCGGTTCCGCTTCCGGCACGGGCGGATTGAACACCGCCTCATGGTCGAGCTCTCTCACATGATGCGTCAGCGGATTTTCGTCGCCGTATTCGAGGAACGGATACTGATCGAGAAATGCCGCAGTGTCGAAATCGGCGCTCGGGTTCAGGCGCTGCTTTGCACCGTTGGTGACGAAATGCAGCAGCGGAGGCACGCCCGGTTCGACCGCACCCGGGTTGCGGCCAAGATAGTAGTCCGGATCGAAGGCCCAATGGGGCCGGAAACCCTTGAGATGACCGATGTGCAGATAATGCAGCAACGGGTTGAGGCCGGCCTCCCTGACCTCGGGGTAGGCGTCCAGATAGGCCTTGCCATCGAACAGCCAATGCGGACGGAAGCCGGCCAGGCCGCCGATCTGCAGGTAATGTTCAAGCGCATTCATGCCGGATGCGGACACCTGCGGGTAGGCCGCCGCATACAGCGCAATGTCGAACAACGGGTGCGGCGAGCGCTTTTCTTTTGCGCCGTAGCGCAGGAAGTGCAGCAACGGGTTCATTCCGCGTTGCGCGACGTCGCGGTTCTTTTCCAGGTACCAGCCCGTGCTGAACAGGGGATGCGGATCCCAGCCCTTGCCGGCGCCGATCTTCAGGTAATGCTCTTGTGGCGACATTCCCGATGAGAGGATTTCCGCATGCGCGGACACGTAGAACGCAGCATCGAACAGCGGCGTGCTTTCCAGCAGCCGGGTGTCTTTGTTCCTTCTCCAGAACGCGGTGCGGCGCGTATTCAGGCCGCGTGCAGCGAGCAGCATGTGTATGGTGCGATCGGACTCGCCGATTCGGGATGTGGCGCCATGAAGCAAGGCCTGCCTGGCATTTATCGACGCATTGGCGTCAGCAAGGTTCTGCGATGCACTCTGGAGCTCGGCGGTGCGCGCACTGAGGTCGGACGTGCGCTGGCTTAGCTCGGCAGAACGTTCGTCGAGTGCAGCCTGTGTACTGTTCAGTTCGGAGGTGCGCTCATCGAGCGCACGCTGCGTGCCCGAGAGCAAGCTCTTGAGTTGCGCAGTTTCTTCCAGAAGCAGGGCGACATGCCGGGATTTCTCGTCGAATTCGCGGGCCAGCTGACTGAACGCCTGCTGCGCGCTCTTCAGTTCGGAGGTGCGCTCATCGAGTGCATGCTGCGTGCCCGAGAGCGAACTCTTGAGTTGCGCGGTTTCTTCCAGAAGCAGGCCGAC
>JBQGEN010000166.1:0-4606 GCA_052039615.1 Sideroxyarcus sp.
CTGCATACTGGCGAAAAGGTCTATCTGACCTTGCGTCCGGCTGCCATCGACAGTGGCATTGTGTTTCGCCGCGTCGATCTGGCGCATCCGGTGGATATCCGGGCGGAAGCGCACTCGGTGCACGATACGCGTCTTTCCACCTGTCTTGAGGCGCACGGAGCGCGCGTGGCGACGGTGGAACACCTGATGTCGGCGTTGGCCGGCCTGGGCATCGACAACGCCATCGTCGAACTGACCAGCCCGGAACTGCCCATCATGGACGGCAGCGCGGGTACATTCATCTTTCTGCTGCAGTCAGCGGGTATCGTCGAACAGGCGGCAGCCAAGAAGTTCATTCGCATCAAGAAGGTCGTGGAAGTGCAGGACGGCGATAAATGGGTGCGTTTCGAGCCTTACAACGGCTACAAGCTTAATTTCACCATCAATTTTTCCCATCCGGTGTTCGCCAACACCAAACAGAACGTCACCGTCGATCTGGGTACGCAGTCCTATATCAAGGAAGTGAGTCGTGCCCGTACCTTCGGCTTCATGCAGGAAGTCGAGTACATGCGCTCACAGGGGCTGGCCTTGGGCGGCAATCTTGATAATGCCATCGTGATGGACGAATACCGCGTCATCAACCCGGATGGCCTGCGCTTCGAGGACGAGTTCGTCAAGCACAAGGTACTGGATGCCATCGGCGACCTGTATCTGCTCGGACATCCGCTGATCGGCGCGTTCTCCGGCTACAAATCCGGCCATGCCCTGAACAATGCGCTATGCCGAGCCTTGCTGGCCGACGAGGCGGCATGGGAGTTCAGTACGTTCGAAAAGCCGGAAGAAGCTCCGGATTTCCTGCGTCTGCAACTGCAGACGGTCTAGCCCGCATTCAGCGATGCTTGTCCGCCTCGCTCTGCTGCTTTCCATCCTGCTCATTGCATCATCCGCAGTCATGTATCTGTTTACCCGCGATCCGCGTTACCCGCGATTCATCCGCCAAGTGGTGCGCTTCATGTTCTACACGCTATGCGTGTTCCTGGCGCTGTTTCTGCTTGAGCGTTACGGACTGGTGGCGTGGCGCGTGACGGTCTAGCTGCACCGCCAAATCTGCATGGGCGAGGGTGCGGCGGTCAACGGGAGACACTCCGCAACCACTGCTGGAATCCATTTTGCCCATCCTGTTCGAGAGGGAACTCGACGAAGCTACCGTCGAACTTGACATTCCGCCCGAGATGATTGACCAGCCGGGTTCCAAATGCCCGCTTGTCCAGTTCCGGCAGTTTTTCCCCGTTGAACCGCAGCGGTACCAGGTTCATGTATTGCAGGGCGCCGTTCGGGGCGACGGATATCTCCAGCATGGCCGAAACCGAGGCCAGTTTCTGTGCCGACAACCCGCCGACGCCGACAAAATTGCCCAGGGAATAGACGATGGGGCGATTCCGGTAGCACTCGACTTCTCGCAGTACATGGGGGCCATGTCCCACGACCAGGTCCGCTCCGGCATCGATCATGGCCCGAGAAAAGGCAACCACGTTGCCGCGATTCTCGCCGAAGAATATCTCGTCCTCGTCGGTGTGCCAGATGGCGGGAGAGCCCTCGGCTCCGGCATGAAACGTCACGATGAGATATGTGCCTTGCGCCTTGGCCTGACGGACGAGTTCGGCACTCCCTTCCAAGTCGAACATGGAGTTGAAGCGGGAGGAATACGTGAAGCTGAGCATGGATACCGTGAGGCCGCGAACGGAGAGGGTCGCGAGATGGTCGCGCGGACCGACATATGCGATGCCGGCGCTCTTCAGGTGGCCCAGAGTGTCGCGGAAGCCGGATTCGCCGAAATCATAGGCGTGGTTGTTGGCGACGTTCAGGATGTTGAATCCCTCGCGGCGCAACAGGGCTGCGTAGCGTGGCGGCATGCGGAAGGCGAAGTGATGGCCGGTGGCCGGATCCTTCGTGGTCTCTCCGCGCTCGCTGAGCACGCCTTCAAGGTTGCCGAAGACGACATCGGCATCCTTTAAGATGCTGCGCACGCCGGCGAAATAGTTCTCTTCCCAGCTTGCGGGGATGTTCTCGACAAGAAAATTGTTGCCAAGCACGATGTCGCCGCCAAACACCATGCGCACGGCCCCAGGTTCGGCGGCGGCAGGAGCGGGGCTGATGCAGGCGGTTTGCTGCTGCTCGCTGCAGAATGCGGCCCCTGCCAGCGTGGCTGCCCACAGAAAAGTCAGAGGCAGGATGATCGGGAAGCGCGTGACAAGACTATGGTCAGGAGGCATCGGGTTGGTGACGACTGGTGCATATAAGCGGAATCGCAATGAGATCGCTAATGTGCGGACGTTCATATTACCGGTCGAGACTCCTGTACTCGGCGGGGTGAAGATGACAGCCCCGGCGCGGGCCATCCTAGGACTTCAATAGCCGTTCCAGCGCGGCCTTAAGAGGCGACTCGGCAAGGTTTTCATCAAGCTTCCCCAGTGCTTCCCGTGCGGCCTTGCCCAACTTGCGCGGGGCTGGACGGGTGGCGCGAAGCGGGGCCGCGACTTGCACCCGGATTTGAATTCCAGTAACCTCGCATCCCTTTGCTTGGAAAAGGGAAATAAGTTCGCCGCTCATGTGGCGCAACTTGGCCGCCACGGCGCCGTTGTTTGCCGCGATTATCAGCATCTGTTGCTGTTGTTGTATCACTTGGCTACTATGCCTGAAAACAGGGGGGACAAGGGATTCGTAAAGCTGCTGCAGGGCGGAGAGCTGTCTTGCCTTGCTCGTAAATTGTCGCAACTGTTGATTTGAGGCCAGAAGGGCGTTCAGACGGTGCGCCACGGTGGATTCACAGAAGTCGTGTCATGAGGGAGATTGCGTGAATATTATTCTAGTTTCCAATCGGTATGCAAAGGCTCGCAGCATCACGTTGACGCGGATGCACCTGGCAGCCTTGGCGATATTGGCTTCGGTCTTGTTTGTTGCAGCGGTATTGGCCGCACAATATGCCATCGTGCGCTTCCAGCCCGGCTTGATGGGCAACGAGTTGCGCGCCTGGCTGGCAAGCGCACAGGAGGATGAACAGCAGAAGCAGCAGGCCTACCTGCGCAAGAGCATGGATACGCTGGCAATGCGTTTGGGGCAAATGCAGGCGCAATTGCTGCGGCTGGACGGGCTGGGTGCCAAGCTGGCAAAAATGTCGGGCATGAAACCGCAGGAGTTTTCATTCGGACAGCCTCCTGCGCAAGGCGGGCCGTATTTGCCGGCAGCTTTGCATCAGGACATTTCGCTGCAAACGATGGAACAGCAAATGGCTGACTTGGGCAGACTTCTGGGCGACCGCGGCGACAAGCTGGTCGCGCTGGAAACGCTGCTGATGCAGGACAAGTTGAGCAAGAAACTTCTGCCCTCCATCAGACCGATCACGACCGGCTGGCATTCCTCCAACTTCGGCTTGCGTACCGATCCCTTTACCGGCAAAAGCGCGATGCATGAAGGCGTGGATTACGTGGTTCCCGCCGGAACGATGATCCGTGCTTCTGCCGGCGGCATGGTGGTGTACTCAGACATGCATCCGCAATATGGTAATATGATCGAGATCGATCATGGCAATCAAGTCATTACGCGTTATGCGCATTGCTCCAAGTTGCTGGTCAAGGTTGGGCAGGTGGTGAGGCGAGGGAAGGAAATCGCCCTGTCTGGAAGTACCGGGCGCTCAACAGGTCCTCACCTGCACTTTGAAGTAAGATACAAAGGCATGGCCCAGAATCCGGTACGCTTCCTGGAAGACGCAGCCAGTTGAAGCAACAGGCTTGTTCGAAGGGTGAGGTGTGTGCCTCACCCTTTTTTATTTGTTCGTAACAGCGGCAGAAGAAAAACAGCATGATCTCCAAACTACTGAAGTCCGTTTTTGGCAGTCGTAACGACCGCCTGCTCAAACAGTATCGCCAGGCCGTGGCGCGCATCAACGCGCTGGAGACGGAAATCTCATCCCTTTCGGATGAGGCTTTGCGCGGCAAGACGGCGGAATTCAAGCGGCGCGTACAGCAGGGCGAAGCGCTGGATGCACTGTTGCCGGAAGCATTCGCCGTGGTGCGCGAGGGCGGCAAGCGCGCGCTGCAGATGCGGCACTTCGATGTGCAGCTGATCGGCGGCATGGCGCTGCATTACGGCAAGATCGCCGAGATGCGCACCGGCGAAGGCAAGACGCTGATGGCGACCTTGCCGGCCTACCTGAACGCCCTGTCCGG
Source organism: Sideroxyarcus sp. (assembly GCA_052039615.1). Taxonomy (GTDB): domain Bacteria; phylum Pseudomonadota; class Gammaproteobacteria; order Burkholderiales; family Gallionellaceae; genus Sideroxyarcus. Next base: position 4,206 of record JBQGEN010000166.1, read on the forward strand.
CAAAGGTGTGCACGTGGTGACGGTGAACGATTATCTGGCGGCGCGCGACGCCGACTGGATGGGCCGGCTGTACCATTTCCTCGGGCTGTCGGTCGGGGTCATCCTGACCAGCATGGAACACGCGGACAAGCAGGCCGCCTATGCGGCCGACATCACCTATGGCACCAACAACGAATTCGGCTTCGACTATCTGCGCGACAACATGGCGGCCCAGGCGGAAGACCGCTTCCAGCGCGGGCTGAATTTCGCCATCGTCGACGAGGTGGACTCCATCCTGATCGACGAGGCGCGCACGCCGTTGATCATCTCCGGCCAGGCGGAGGACAACCTGGACGTATATCTCGCGATGAACAAACTGGCGCCGCACCTGACAAGGCAGGCGGACGAGAACGCGCCCGGCG
>JBQGEN010000167.1:0-2159 GCA_052039615.1 Sideroxyarcus sp.
CTGCGGTTTTGGTTTTGACTTTCCTTCCCCTGTGCGTCCGCCGAGTAGCGGAGACTGGTCAGGGGGTTTCGGCGAGGACTGTCTGAGCGCGTAGCGCGAGTTCCGCAGCCGCCTGACCAGTCGAGCAACGCAGGGAACCCCGAAGGGGCGGCGCGCTGGGGTCGCCTTTTCTTTGGTTACTTTCTTTTTGGCGAAGCAAAAGAAAGTGACTAGCTGTCGGGCTACCCCCGACGGTGTTGGTTTTAAATCGAAGCCACTCAACATGCAGCACGCCGCTTCGCGGCGACCCTTCGACAGGCTCAGGGCGAACGGTATGGTAGAAAACCTACGCTCCCAAATACGCCCGCTGCACCGCATCACTCCCCAGCAACTCACTCGCCGCACCCGACAGGGTGATCGCCCCGCTCTCCAGCACATAGCCGCGTTGCGCGGCTTCCAGCGCCAGCTTGGCGTTCTGCTCGACCAATAAAATAGTCACGCCCTGCGCGGAGATGTCGCGGATGGTTTCGAAGATCTTTTCCACCATCAGCGGGGCGAGGCCCATGCTGGGTTCGTCCAGCATCAACAAGGTGGGGTGGCTCATCAGCGCTCGCGCCATAGCGACCATCTGCTGTTCGCCGCCGGAGAGGGTGCCGGCGAGTTGTGCGCGGCGTTCGGCCAAGCGCGGGAACAATGCGTACTGCCGTTCGAGGTCGGCGGCGGTCTCGGTTTTGTCGCTGCGCACGTAGGCGCCCATCAGCAGGTTCTCTTCCACCGTGAGGCGCGCGAAGATGCCGCGGCCTTCGGGCACGAGCGAGATGCCGTTGGCAACGCGCTGGTGTGCGGGGATGTGCAGCAACGATTGGTCCTGATAGTGCAGTTTGCCGGAGGCGGGATGCAGCAAGCCGGCCAGCGCCTTGAGTGTGGTGGTCTTGCCTGCGCCATTGCTGCCGATGAGGGTGACGAGCTCACCCTGGGCAATGGTGAGGCTGATGCCTTTGAGCGCCTGGATGCCGCCGTAGGAAACTTTAAGGTTTTCTACTTCCAGAAGTAGGGTTTGAGTCATGCGATCACCCTCTCCCCTGCCCCTCTCCCGCAAGCGGGCGAGGGGAAATTTCGGCTGGGCTTGCCTCTCCGCCGAGGTAAGCGGCGATCACGGCCGGGTCGCGGCGCACTTCTTCGGGCGCGCCTTCGGCAATTTTCTTGCCGTAGTCCAGCACCGCAACGCGGTCGCACAGGCCCATGATGAGTTTGACGTCGTGCTCGATGAGCAGCACGGTGATACCGCTGGCGCGGATCTTTTGCAGCAACGCTTTCAAGGCGACGGTCTCGGTGGCATTCATGCCGGCGGCGGGTTCGTCCAGCGCGAGCAGTTTGGGTTCGGTGGCGAGGGCGCGAGCGATCTCGAGGCGGCGTTGTTCGCCGTAGGAGAGATGCTTGGCCAGCGTCTGATGCGCGCAGATGATGCCGACGTAATCGAGCAACTCGCGCGCGCGTTGCACGGTGGCGCGCTCTTCGGCGCGGGCCGCGGCATTGCGCGTCAGCGCGCCCCAGATGCCGGTGCGCGTGCGGACGTGGCGACCGACCATGATGTTCTCCAGCGCGCTCATGTTGGCGAACAGGCGGATGTTCTGGAAGGTGCGCGCGATGCCGGCCTGCGCCAGCAAATGCGGCTTGCAGCGCGTGTAGCTCTGTCCGGCGAATTCGAAGGAGCCGCTGTCGAGCTGATACAGCCCGGTGACGACGTTGAACAGCGTGGTCTTGCCCGCGCCGTTGGGGCCGATGAGGCCGTAGATCTCGCCCTGGTTGATGTGCAGCGACACATCGGCCAGCGCGGTCACGCCGCCGAAGTGTTTGCCGACATTCGTAAGTTCAAGCAGCGCGGAATCGAAAGACTCGCGCAGCGAGCCCGCGTCCCTCTCGCCCGCTTGCGGGAGAGAGTTAGGAGAGAGGGAAACGGACACGGATTCTCCGTGTCCGTTACTTGGAGGCGTCATACACCGTCTCCTGTTCCTGGTGCAGCACGCTGTCGTCGGCATCGAATTCGCGACGGCGCTGGGTGGAAGGCCACAATCCGGCGGGCCGCCACAGCATGACCAGTATCAACGCGAGGCCGAACATCAGCATGCGCAGACTCTCCGGATCGACCACCACCTTGCCCAGCAACATTTGCTGCACCG
>JBQGEN010000168.1:0-5500 GCA_052039615.1 Sideroxyarcus sp.
GTGGGGATCATGCGCAACGAGGTATATGACAGGTCGGAACAGAATACCGTGTTCAGCTTGCGAAAGCTCAGGAGGTACTCGATCTCGCGACCGGTGCCGACCCCGAGAAAAAACACCTGTTCGCAATTCACCCGGTCGAGATAGCGGGACAGATGCTGCATCGTCTTCATCCGGTTGCGGCTATAGTAATTCTTCCAGAGCGAGTTTCTTTCGGCGAGCACCATGCTTTCGATCCGGGGCTGGGAGAAATCGTAAGTATGGCCTGCCAGCTCTTGCGCCGTCGGGGCATCCAGTTCGGAGGCAATCACGAACTGGAGTATGCCTTCCGGGCTGATCTTCAGTTCCCGGTGACATGCCTGGCAACGCGCTTTGTCGCCGTCGATCGCCAGCATGCCGTCGCACGGGCACTTTAACGAATGAATGTATGTCTGTGGCGGCAAGACGGATGACATGGTTGCAGTCCTATTGTCGAGTGTCGGGAAATCCGGACAGGTTCGATCCGGCGCACCAGCTCATCTCCAGATAAACGCCGTCGTAATTTTCGATCTGAAACCCGGATGAAGCGTAGAGGTGCTGGGCCTGCATGTTCTGCGCGGATACGGAAAGCCTCAGCGTTATATTTGCACCCGCAGCCTCGGCTTGCAGCGCCCGGATCAGACGGCGGCCATGGCCGCAATTGCGCTCGTGCGGCAGCAGCGCGATGTAAACCAGCCTGATCGCATCGATGCCGCGATGCGTTATCTGGCGGCCTATAGCCTCGCCATCTTTTTCGACGATGTCATAGGCGGCATCCGGATATTGTTTGCGGTAACCGCTTTGCTGCGCGTGGAATTGCATCGCCATCATGTTGTCCAGCATCGCTCCGGGCAAACCGAGCTGCAACAGATCATCCCGCGTCGAACGATAAAGTCTTTCGAGAAAAGCCTTGTCCTGCAGGGTTTCCTGGCGAAGCGTCAAGTCAGATGCCTGGATATTCATGGATCAAATCACACCAGCGATTGAAGTTTGGTAACACATGTTTTGGCTAAGATGCATAGCTCAATTATTAGCTCGCGACTTCAGCGGTCGGGGAGCGCCGATATCAGAGAGCCTGTCGCGGACGAAGGAGAAAATGCGGGGATAGCGATCTGGTTTGGTAAGCGTGACAGGCTGAAACAGATTGTTCGGCTTCTCACGCTTTAGCAGCCATTCGCTGCGGTAGCACGCAAGGATCATAAGGCGGCACAGCCGCAAAAACTCAACAAGCCCCGGTATTTTTCTAGCGCAGCTTTCAAGCGTTTTGTGCGCGTTCGTCGATGGGGCGATTTCTGCCGGTGATCGTTTAGCATGAAGGTGCAGAAATCTTTCTGAATGGCTGGCGGGATAGGGTGTGTCGATATCGTCCGGTCCGCATGCGCCAAATGCAAAAAACGGCCTGCCAGCTGGCTCGATATTGTTAGAATACTTCGCTCGAATGCCGCTGGCAAGGTGCATTTCCGGGCTTCGCATATGCAAAATGACAGGGCTTTGTCGTCGCCGTGCGTTCATGAAACATTTCTATGGGGGCTGAATTTGACTGCATTGGAGTTGTCCGCCGCTGCTTGCGTGGTCCGGAGCGAGCAATGCTTATCGACCGAAGTCGATAGCGAAACGGTGCTGATGAGCGTGGAAAGCGGTTGCTATGGCGGCCTCGACGATATCGGCAGCGACATCTGGCGACGTCTGGAGAAACCGGTTTCGGTCGCCGAATTGTGCGACGGGCTTGCCGCGGAGTATGAGGCCGATCGCGCCACCATCGAAGCCGACGTCCTCGTTTTTCTGCGCGGCCTGTTGCAGAAACAGATGATAGAAATCGTGCCTGGATGAACTGTTCGTCAGTCGATTCCTCGGATTTCCGTTTGTGCGGCTGGAGGGTGCGCTCTGAGCTGAGCTTGCCGGAAGATCTGGCATGGGTCGGTCATCCAGAACGGCCGGTCGATATCGACATCCGCTTGGGAAAGGTTCCCGATGCGCTGATCGATGCCGTCCAGGTGACGCCTTTCCTGCAAGTGGCCGGCAACGGCGATTGCAGGCTGGAGGTTTCCGCCGCCGGCCGCTACCTGGTGCGACAGGGCAGGGAAGTGATCGTGCAGCCGGCCCCCGGCGCCACGTCTGCCGAGGTTCATGTGTTTCTACTGGGCACGGTGTTCGGGCTGTTGTGCCACCAGCGCGGCCTGTTCCCGCTGCATGCCTCTTGCGTCCGCATCGGCGACGGAGCCGTGGCTTTCTGCGGTACCTCCGGCGCCGGCAAGTCCACTTTGGCGGCATCCCTGGTGCGGCGGGGGCATGCGCTGGTTTCAGACGACGTTACCGCCATCGATACTGCTGCCGTGCGCGGGCCGCTGGTGTTGCCGGCGATGCCGCGCATGCGCTTGTGGCGGGATGCGCTGGAGGCGTTTGCCGTATCCCACGAAGTGCTGACAAGAGATCGTATCGAACTGGAGAAATATGCTCTGCCTGCGAGCGGCATCGGCCAGTTCCTCGCCGAACCGCTGCCTCTCAGGGCGATCTTCCTGTTGCGATCCGAGAAAGCTCCCGGACTGGACTGTGCATTCCGGATGCCGGCCATGGAAGCCGTTGCCCTGCTCACCGGACAGGTATACCGTCGCCGCCATGCCGAGGCCATGGGCAGGAGATCGGAACTGTTCCACGGGGCGGCGCGCATCGCAAGCTCGGTGCCGGTGCGGCGCCTTACGCGCCAGCTGGACATGGGGCGACTGGATGAAGTCGCGGCGATGGTGGAAGAGCTGGTCAGGCTATGACAGGATTGTCGTTGCTTTGCTCCTACCCCAAGTCGGGAAATACCTGGTTTCGGGCCGTTCTCGCCGAAGTCGCCGGTGGCGAAGGCTCGCTCCAGCTACGGGGCGGGCTGCCGTTCCGGGTATTGCCCGCTCGCCATCATTTCGACGACCTGATGGGTGCCGATTCCTCGGACCTGACCATGGCAGAGATCGACGCGGCGCGAGCCGCCTACTGCCGGGCAGTGGCCAAGTCCCCGGACTTGCCGCGCATGTGGAAAGTCCACGACTGTTTTCATGCGCCGAAGCCGAATACCGAGCCGCCGTTTCCGCCCGACGCACTGGCCGCGGTGGTTTACATCGTCCGCGATCCTCGCGATGTCGCCGTCTCCTTTGCGCATCATTTGAACAAATCCGTCGACGAGGCCATCGCCAGAATGGCGGACGAAACCACGAGGATGGCCTTGGGCCGGGCGGGGCTCAGGGAACAACTGCCCCAGCACCTGTCGACCTGGAGCGATCACGTCGAAAGCTGGCTCGATGCCCCGGGGCTGAATCTGCATCTGATGCGCTACGAGGATATGATCGGGCGCCCGGCGAAAGTTTTCGGCAAGGCGGTGCGCTTCCTCGGTTTCGATTGCGACGACGCGAAACTCGATCGGGCATTGGCTGCATGCCGCTTCGACGTGCTGCAGGCGCGTGAGGCGCAGGAGGGATTTCGTGAACGCCCGCGCGATGTGGAAAATTTTTTCCGTCGCGGCATTGCCGGTGGCTGGCGCGACAGCCTGACCGCGGAGCAGGAGCGGCGCATCGTTTCGCAGCACGGGCGGGTGATGCGCCGTCTGGGTTACCTGCCGTGATGACCGGCCAGTCTATTCCCAGCCGCTCTCGACCCGGCGGATGAATACGCCGGCGGCGAAGCTGCGAACCAGCCCGGAATAATTACCCCTGACCTCGTTCTGCCCCCAGTTCGCCCCGGAGAGCTTTTCCACCAGCATGCGCATGCGCGGCAAATCCAGGTAACGCTGCGCCAGCGGGCTCGCCTCCAGCCGGTCGAGTTCTGCGCGCATGTCCGGCATCTGTGCCTGTAACGTCATCGCCCAATCCGCCGATTGCAGGCCGATGCGACGATTGGCCAGAAGCTCGGGCGGCAATATGCCGGCCATGGCGCGGCGCACCAGCGAACGCGGTTCCCCATTGCGCAGGTACTGTTCCATGGGGATAGCCAGACACAATTCGACTACCCGCTTGTCGGCAGTAGGGTCGCCCGGATAAAAACCGTGCTGCCGCCATGTCCCGGCGCTGGCGATGCCGCTGTCCAGTCTTTGCAGCATCAGCCGCTGCTCATGGCGGCTGTCGGTATTGGCGGCACTGCTCAGCTCAAAGGCACGCTGGCGTTCCTCGATCCCGCGTTCGCGGGCAAAGCGGGGATTGATGCAAGCGAAGTCATAAATGCTGGTGCTCTTTTTGCCGAAGGCGCGCAGGACGGCCTGGCGCAAGAGCGGGGGCAGGAACGGTCCGAAGGTCTGTCTCGCCAGCTTGCCTCGGGAAGAACCCGCGCGATGCAGTTGCCGCAATTCCCGCCCCAGCGCGATCAAGCGTCCCCCGGCGAGGAGCGACGGCAGCAGCGGCATGCCGTTGTAACTGATGGTGGCGTTTCCCGCTTGTCCGACCAGGAACGCCGAAGCGCCGCGGTTCTGCGCCTCTTCGTACATGGTGCTGAACCAGGTGACATTGTTGTTGCCCAGAGGGCTGCCGCTGGCACGAGTACCGCTCTCGATCGCGGCAAGCAGCGGGGCGGAATTGTTCGGGATCAGCACATGGTCGATGTTGGGATACATGCGCGCCACGCTGGCGGCGAGCGGGCCTTCGTCGCACAGGCGCTCGGGATAATGCCCCGCGGCATCGAAACCGGCCTGGGGCACGGCCGTGATCGCAGTCAGCCTGCGACCCTGCTTCGCCAACTGCCGCGCAGCCAGCGCGGCGACGCTCGGGCTGTCGAGCCCGGCGCTGAGCGCGCATGCCACCGGGCCTTCCGCGGGCAGGCGGCAACTCACGGCTTCTTCCAGCGCGGCCAGCAGCGCCTCGGCGTATTCCTCGTCGCGGCGCAGATGCAGCACCGGTTGCTCCTCGGGCCGCCAGTAGCGGTGCAATCGCGAGCCGTTCCGGTCCGCGATCAGCACATGGCCCGGGGGTACCTGGCTGACGTTCTTGTGGAAGGTTCTGCCGTGCGAGCGCGGCAGCCTCGCGAACCATTCGGCGAGCCTGTCCTCGTCGATCTCGACGGGGAAGCCGGAAAGGGAAAGCAGGGCGCGCGGTTCGGCAGCAATGAGCAGGGCTTCGGGCGTCTCATGGTAGACGAGGGGGCGGCGCCCGGCGAAGTCGCGCGCGAGCAGCATCCTGTTCTGGCATCCATCCCAGATGGCGCAGCAAAAATCGCCGACCACCCGGCCGATGAAATCGATCCCCCATTGCCGGTAGGCGCACAGGAACAGAGCGGCGTCGCTCCTGTTCTCGGCAGGTGTTGCGGCCAATTCGCGCTCGAGCAGCGGCCTGTTGTCGATGCGCCCCCAGACCGCGACGGCCAAGTCGCGTTCGCCTTGCTCCGGCGAGGTGTACGCGAGGCTCGCGTCGTGGCAGACGCCCAGATCGGCCGGGCCGCAATGCCAGCGCCGAAAGTCGGCACTGGGCTGGTCAGCCGGGGAAGCTAAGGCGCGGTCGACAAATGAAAGGCGGGATGCGCC
>JBQGEN010000169.1:0-2040 GCA_052039615.1 Sideroxyarcus sp.
TCCAGGGGCGCTCCTTCGAGCGAAATCCGGCGGCGTCCTACTCTCCCAGGGGGTCTACCCCCAAGTACCATCGGCGCTGGCGGGCTTAACGGCCGTGTTCGGGATGGGAACGGGTGTGACTCCGCCGCCATGGCCACCGGAAACCTGTTGTCAATCGGGTGCGCCGCCCGGACGGCGGCAGCCCCACGAGGACTCCAGAGCGAGCACGAGCCTTGTACATCCAAGCCCTCGGCCGATTAGTACCGGTCGGCTGAGCACATTGCTGTGCGTACACCTCCGGCCTAGCAACGTGGTGGTCTTGCCACGGGCCTTACCAGGTTGACCCTGTGGGAGTGCTCATCTTGGAAAAGGCTTCCCGCTTAGATGCTTTCAGCGGTTATCCCGTCCGCAGGTAGCCAACCAGCCGTGCCTCTGGCGAGACAACTGGCACACTAGAGCTGCGTCCATCCCGGTCCTCTCGTACTAGGGACAGCATTCCTCAACACTCCTCCGGCTGCAGAAGATAGGGACCGAACTGTCTCACGACGTTCTAAACCCAGCTCGCGTACCGCTTTAATGGGCGAACAGCCCAACCCTTGGGACGTGCTTCAGCCCCAGGATGCGATGAGCCGACATCGAGGTGCCAAACCTTGCCGTCGATATGGACTCTTGGGCAAGATTAGCCTGTTATCCCCGGGGTACCTTTTATCCGTTGAGCGACCGCGCTTCCACAAGCCACGGCCGGGTCACTATGCCCTGCTTTCGCATCTGCTTGACCTGTCAGTCTCGCAGTCAAGCTCCCTTTTACCATTGCGCTCGACGGCTGATTGCCAACCAGCCTGAGGGAACCTTTGGGCGCCTCCGTTACAGTTTAGGAGGCAACCGCCCCAGTTAAACTACCCGCCTGGCGCTGTTCCGGACCCGGATAACGGGTCTCGGTTAGAGCCCCGGCGTGCGCAGAGTGGTATTTCAACGTTGACTCCACCGAAGCTGGCGCTCCGGCTTCCAAGTCTCCCACCTATCCTACACAACACAAGCCAAAGCTCAACGCCAAGGTATAGTAAAGGTCCACGGGGTCTTTCCGTCTTTCTGCAGCTAACGAGCATCTTTACTCGTACTTCAATTTCGCCGGGTCTGTGGTTGAGACAGTGGGGAAGTCGTTACGCCATTCGTGCAGGTCGGAACTTACCCGACAAGGAATTTCGCTACCTTAGGACCGTTATAGTTACGGCCGCCGTTTACTGGGGCTTAGGTTCACAGCTTCGCCTTGCGGCTAACCGTTCCCCGTAACCTTCCAGCACTGGGCAGGCGTCACAGCGTATACATCGTCTTGAAACTTCGCACGCTGCTGTGTTTTTAGTAAACAGTCGCTACCCCCTGGTCTGTGCCACCCCCTCGAGCTCCACCAGCTGGTGGTTTCACCCTACTAGGGCCCTCCTTCTCCCGAAGTTACGGAGGTAATTTGCCGAGTTCCTTAACCACAGTTCTCCCGATCGCCTTGGTATTCTCTACCTGTCCACCTGTGTCGGTTTGGGGTACGGGCGCCGTGCCAACTCACTGCTGGGATTTTCTAGGCAGCATGGGATCAGTGACTTCTCCTGAAGCGGATCGGCATCACGTCTCAGGGTTACGGCTCCAACTCTCATCGGAACCCCCCTACACGCTTACCCGGGGACAACCATCGCCCCGGTTCACCTACCCTCCTGCGTCCTCCATCAGTTACCCGCCACCAGCTCGGCCAGAATCGTCCGAAGACAGCCTCTGACGTTGCCGATCTTGGGCTTGGCGCGGACACGGCGGTACCGGAATATCAACCGGTTGTGCATCGACTACGCCTTTCGGCCTCGCCTTAGCTCCCGACTCACCCTGGGCGGATTAGCCTTGCCCAGGAACCCTTGGACATCCGGCGGAGGGGTTTTTCACCCCTCTTTCGCTACTCATGCCTGCATTCTCACTCGATGGCGCTCCACCACGGATCACTCCGAGGCTTCGCGGCACCATCGACGCTCTCCTACCGCTCCTGCTTGCGCAGGAACCCACAGCTTCGGCTCAGGACTTGAG
>JBQGEN010000170.1:0-4550 GCA_052039615.1 Sideroxyarcus sp.
GCTGGTCGTGCAGAAATGTGAATACAGCCGTTCCGGCCGCAGCGGCTCGGTGGTGAAGTTCAAGTTCAAGAACCTGTTGACCGACGCCCCCAGCGAGGCGATCTACTCGGCCGACGACACATTCGACCAGATCATCCTCGACAAGAAAGAATGCACCTACACCTACTTCGCGGACCCGATGTACGTGTTCATGGACGAAGAGTACAACCAGTACGAGATCGAAGCCGAGAGCATGGGCGACTCGATCAACTACATCGAAGACGGCATGCCATGCGAAGTGGTGTTCTACAACGACAAGGCCATCTCGGTCGAGTTGCCCAACACCATCGTGCGCGAGATCGAGTACACCGAACCCGCAGTGCGCGGCGACACTTCCGGCAAGGTGATGAAGCCGGCTCGCCTGAAGGGTTCCGGTTTCGAATTGCCCGTGGCAGCGTTCATCGAGATCGGCGACAAGATCGAGATCGACACCCGCACTAACGAGTACAAGAAACGCGCGAACTGAGTCTGGTTCCAGTTCAAACAGAAGAGCCGCTGCGAAGCGGCTCTTTTATTTTGTGGGAGCGCCGACGTCCTCGTCGGCTCATTTGAACAAGCATGCCGACGGGGCGTCGGCGCTCCCAGTCGCGCCCAGTCGCGTTACAGCTTCTCGACGCTATACACCGCCACCAGCTTGTGCGTCTCGCCCGGCGCCAGGGTGATCACGTTCTCCAGCGCGTTGCCGCTCTCCACGCATACCATGTCGCGATGCAATTGCGGGCCGAAGTCGCCCATCTTCTCGGCCTTCTCGGTCCACGGATTCCACACCACGGTGGATTTGCTGCCCTGCTTGGCGATGCGGATGGCGCGTTTCAGGCCCTTGTCCTCGATCACGCAGTCTGCAGTGGTGTTCACATAGACGCGATCCACTTCGCTTTCGATGACGATGCCGTCCTTCTGGGTGAAGCGCGCAAAGTCTTGCACCTTGTCCAGATATTCGCAGTTCTCCAGCCCGCGAATGGTCATCTGCGCGACATCGCTGATCTGGAAATAGGTGTGCAGCGCTTCGCCGAGTTCAAATGCGGCTTTGCCGGTATTGGTGGTGACAAGTTCCACGCGCAACGCCTTGCCCACGGTGACTTCGAGCTGCACGGTGGAAGCATGCGGCCATTGCGCACGGGTGGAGTCGCTCTCGACCAGGCCGAAGCGCAGGAAGGTGGAGCCGTCAGGCATCGCCCTGGTTTCCAGCACATCCCAAGGTACGGTACGGGCATAGCCGTGGCCAGGCAGTTTGCTGTCGTTCTTGTGCGGACCGAACCACGGCCAGCAGATCGGCACGCCGCCGCGGATGGATTTGCCCGGTGCAAACTTGGCCTTGGGCGATAGCCAGATCACCGGCTCTTCGCCGCGCGGCTGGAATGTCGCGATATGCGCGCCCTGCAAGGCGATGTTGGCGAGGGCGTGTTGGTTGGCGACTTCGGCGACGATCATGCCTTCGGCGATCTCCTTGAATTGCACATGGTTGCCGATGGCGAAGCGCTGGTTGAGTTCGTTTGGTGTCATGTTGATTCCTGTCGGACGGTTGGGTGATTGAAAAGAGGGTCAGGCTTGTTCCGGTGGTGGTGATGCCTTCAGTACTTCGTCGAGCGTGGTCAGCCCCGCGGCGACTTTGAGGGCGCCGGAGATGCGCAACGGTTTCATGCCTTCGCGGTTGGCCTGTTCGCGCAAGGCGGCGATGTCGGTCTCGGCGGTCACGAGCTTGCGCAGTGCCGGCGACATGAGCAGGATCTCGTAGATGCCGATGCGCCCGGAATATCCCGTCATGCGGCATTCCAGACAGCCCTGCGGCCGCTGCAATTGTGCCGGGCGCGGCGCTTTCCACGGCGCGACCAGTCCGTTCCACAGTTCAATGTCGTCTTCCCGCATGGGGGTGGGTTGTTTGCAGTGCGGGCACAGTGTGCGCACCAGGCGTTGCGCCATGATGCCCAGCAGGGTGGCGTTGAGCAGATAGGACGGCACCCCCAGATCGAGCAGGCGGGTGATGGCGGAAGGCGCATCGTTGGTGTGCAGCGTGGAGAGCACCAGGTGGCCGGTGAGCGCCGCCTGGATCGCCATGTCGGCGGTCTCCAGGTCGCGTATCTCGCCGACCATGATGATGTCTGGGTCCTGCCGCATCAGCGCGCGCACGCCGTCGGCAAAACTGAGATCGATGCCCTGCTGGATCTGCATCTGGTTGAATGCGGGCTCCACCATTTCGACCGGATCTTCCAGCGTGCAGACGTTCACTTCCGGCGTGGCCAGGCTCTTCAGCGTGGAATAGAGCGTGGTGGTCTGGCCCGAGCCGGTCGGGCCAGTGACTAGGATGATGCCGTTCGGCTGCGACGTCATCTGCAACCAGCGCGCTCGGTCCTCGTCGGAGAAACCGAGCTCGGAAAAGTCGCGCACCAGCACTTCCGGGTCGAAGATGCGCATCACCAGTTTTTCGCCGAAGGCGGTGGGCAACGTGGACAGGCGCAGTTCGATCTCCTGACCTTCCTGCGTGCGCGTCTTGATGCGCCCGTCCTGCGGGCGCCGCTTCTCCATCAGGTCCATGCGCCCGAGCAGCTTGATGCGGCTGGTCATCGCGGTGACCACCGACGCCGGCAACTGGTGCACCTGATGCAGCACGCCGTCGATGCGGAAACGCACGATGCCGGACTCGCGGCGCGGCTCGATGTGGATATCCGATGCGCGCTGGTCGAAAGCGTATTGCCACAGCCAGTCAACGATGTGGACGATGTGCTGGTCGTTGGCGTCGAACTGCTTGTTGGTCTTGCCCAGTTCGACCAGTTGCTCGAACGAGGCGAGATTGGGGGAGCCCGGATTCGATTTGGTTGCGCTTTTCACTGAGCGCGCCAGATTGTAGAACTCGACCAGATAGCGGTTGATGTCAGTTGGCGACGAAACCACGCGGCGGATGCTCTTGCGCGAGGTCTGTCTGAGCACCGGCTCCCACTCGTGCAGAAACGGTTCGGCGGTCGCCACCACCAGTTCGTTGCCTTCGATGCCGATCGGCATGATGGCAAAACGGTTCGCATAATTGATCGACATCAGGTCCGTCAATTCCGAGAAATCGATCTTCAGCGGGTCGATGTGGAAGTACTCCAGGCCGACCTTGCGTGCCAGCCATTCGGTCAGTACTTCCAGTGTCAGGATGCGATGCGGCGCGACTTGCGATTTCCAGGCTTTTTCCGCGATGGAGACCAGCGGATGCAAGTCCTTGCGGTGGAGACGGCGTTCGGCGATGAGGGCGTCGGCATCGGCCTTGCTGACCATATCGTCGGCGACCAGCATGTCCAGCACTTCGGTCAGCTTCAGTTTGCGTTCTGCGACTTCTTTGGAAGCCATATTCGTGCCTTGGTGGAGTTTGGCGGACTATACCGTTATCGGGCAGGAGCTTCAATTGCCTTGCCGGCAAGCCCGATGGATTCTGCATGGCCGCTCGGCTAATCGGCGCAACAAATGAAAACGACACCGCAAGGGTGCCGTTTTCATTTGTTGGTGGAGGCGGGGGGAATTGAACCCCCGTCCGCGAGCCCTCTACAGACAGTTCTACATACTTAGTCTAGTTGTTTGATTTTATCCGGCAGACGCCAACCGACAGGCTGCTACTGGACGAGTCACCTTGGTTTTAGCTTCGTGCAAAGTAACCCTGCACGACACGATTCCGTGTAAATGACCTCACTCATCTCAACCTTGCGGTATCGAGCCCCTCCACGGACAGCAGGGTGTGAGGTCTGACCTTAGGCGGCCAGAGCGTACTTTTCGTCGTTTGCGACTATTGGTTTTCCAGCTGATTTACGAGGTGGCGGGTCCTCGGTATGCCCTGCGCTGCTTTGCAACCCACGTCGAAGCCAGGTCGCCCCCGGTTCGGTTTGTTGTAACAGTGCCGCGATTATAGCAGACTGCTGGAGGGGCGATGTGTCCGCTTAGTTCCGCTTTGGGACGTTGGTGTCGATGCTTTGCAGGTAACGCACCAAGTGCCGATCAGTCTTGGCGATGTGGCCGGTGAACCAGTCGAACAGCAGCAGTTGGATGCGGAACGAGAGGTAGGGCAGCTCGCATTTGCCCTCGTCGGATTCTTCCTTGAGTGCCATCAGGTTGTCGATAAAGCGCTTGTGCTCCTGCAAGTGGTTATCGAGAAACGGATAGTTGTTGCGGCGCATCAGTTCTTCTTCCGCGATTTCCCGTTCCATGTGGTGGTTCGTCAAATCGTCGAATGCTTCGCGTATTGCCCGCCGGTCCTGATTGGCGAGTATTTCGATGAACTCGTTGACCTTGCTGAACAGGCGTTTGTGCGGCTCGTCGATCTCTTCGATGCCAATCTGGAATTCTTCGCGCCATTCCAGGTGTCTGTTGAGTTCACCGGTGGTGTGATGTTGCCCGGAGGCCAGGAATTCTTCGCAGCGCGCCAGATAGATGCGGGCGGGGATATCCTTGGGGGTGTTCTCGATGCAATGGGCAAGCAGTTCCATGGCGCGCGGGATCTCCTTCATGTGGTAGCAGGCGATCGCTTCCTCGAACTTGGACTT
>JBQGEN010000171.1:0-4808 GCA_052039615.1 Sideroxyarcus sp.
CGCGCTGGTAATATTTGAAGCTCAATTGATGCGCCGCCACGTCCTGCGGTGAGTCCTCTTGCGGGAATTGTAGCACTACTTTTTTGCCTTCCCGTTCGGCGTTCACCACTAACTGTAGGCTACCCCTGAACTCCCGTCCGCGCTGCTGGACGCTCTGCACCAGCAGCATGCGACAGTGATATTCGCCAGGCAGACTATCCGGCTCCAGCTTCAGTCGATGAACTGACAATTCAGCCTCGCGCGCACCGGTCAGGGGCAGGTTCTCGAAGAACAACAGGTCTTCCTTCAGGCGCGAGTTCTCATCGCTCAGGTTCTTCAGCTGCGTCTCAACCTCGACACTGGTAGCACGCTCGATCTGGTTCTGGCGCTCATAAGCCGCGATCTGGCTGGCCAAGTTGGCGTTTTCGCTCTCCAGGGTCAGCACCCGCTCATGCAGCTCGCTCAATTCGTTCTCCGCCTGACCGCGATGGAATCCCGCCAACTCCAGGCCGGAGTCATATGCCCACCAGACCGTCAGCGCGATCAACAGCAGGAACGGTAGCGCAATTGACCAGCGCACGTACCAAGGCACATACGGGCGCACCGACAAGCGCGGAGCGGAGATACTGAACTTGCGTTTTAACTTCTTGATCGTCGGTCGCATCAGGGTAACAACGGAACTATATTCAACCCGGCGGATTCTGGAAGGCCGAACATGATGTTCATGTTCTGCACCGCCTGCCCTGCCGCACCCTTGACCAGATTATCGATCACCGACAGCACCACCACCGTGTCGCCGCCCTGCGGCCGGTGCACCGCGATGCGGCACAGGTTGGCGCCGCGCACGCTACGCGTCTCGGGCATGCTGCCCGCCGGCAACACGTCGACAAATTTTTCGTTGGCATAACGTTGCTCGAACAGGCCCTGCAGATCGGCATCCTTCTTGATGCGCCCGTACAGCGTGGCATGGATGCCACGTATCAGCGGCGTCAGGTGCGGCACGAAGGTCAGGCCGACCGGCTTGCCCAGCACATTCGCCAACCCTTGCTTGATCTCCGGCAGGTGGCGGTGCCCGGCCACACCGTAGGCCTTGAAATTGTCGGACGCTTCGGCAAACAAAGTGGGGATTTCGGCCTTGCGGCCTGCACCGGAAACGCCGGATTTGGCATCAGCAATCAGCGAGCCCTCCTCGATCAGCCCTGCTTCCAGCAAAGGGATGAAACCGAGCTGCACCGCCGTCGGGTAGCAGCCCGGATTGGCCACCAGCCGCGCACCTTTGATCTGCGCCCGGTTCACTTCCGGCAGACCATATACCGCTTCCGCCACCAGATCCGGGCAGGCATGGGTCATTCCATACCATTTTTCCCACACGGCGATGTCCTTGATACGGAAATCCGCTGCCAGATCGATGACGCGCACGCCGGCATCCAGCAAGGCGCGTGTCTGTTGCATGGCGATGCCGTTGGGCGTGGCGAAGAACACCACGTCGCACTGATCCAGGCGCGCCTCGTCAGGGTGGGTAAAAGCCAGATCGACATAACCGCGCAGACTGGGGAACATCTGACTGACCGGCATGCCGGCATCGGCGCGCGAAGTGATGGCATGCAACTGCACCTGCGGATGCCCCGCCAACAGCCGCAGCAACTCGACTCCGGTATAACCTGTCCCGCCTACGATCCCGACCTTAAGCACGATTCATCCTTCAAAACAAAGCATGCGAATAATAAATGAAAAGGCCGCCCTGTGGCGGCCCTTCCTGTCCTGCAACCAGCGAATTAACGCTTGGAGAATTGCTTCCTGCGACGCGCCTTGCGCAAGCCGACCTTCTTACGCTCGACTTCGCGTGCATCGCGGGTGACCAGACCAGCCTTGCTCAGCGTGGGCTTCAGGTTGGCGTCGTAGTCGATCAGCGCGCGGGTGATACCGTGGCGCACCGCACCGGCCTGGCCGGATTCGCCGCCGCCGGACACGTTCACCATGATGTCGAACTTGCCGACCATCTCGGTCAGCTCCAACGGCTGACGCACGACCATGCGGCCAGTCTCGCGGGAGAAGAACACGTCGACCGGTTTGTCGTTGACGATGATCTCGCCCTTGCCCGGCTTGATGAACACACGTGCCACAGCGCTCTTGCGACGGCCCGTTCCGTAGTTATAAGTTACGCTCATGATTAAGCTTTCAACAGATCGATGGGTTTCGGTTGCTGCGCGCTGTGCGGATGAGTCGCACCGCCGTAGACCTTGAGCTTGCTCAACATGGCATAGCCCAACGGACCTTTCGGCAACATGCCGCGCACGGCCTTTTGCAGCACGCGCTGCGGATGGCGCTGTTGCAGCTTGAGGAAATTGGTTTCGTAGATACCGCCGGGATAACCGGTATGGCGGTAGTACATCTTGTCCTGTGCCTTGTTGCCGGTCACACGCAGCTTGTCTGCGTTGACCACCACGACGAAATCGCCGGTGTCGACGTGCGGCGTGTAGATGGCCTTGTGCTTGCCGCGCAAGCGGATAGCGATCTGGCTGGCCAAGCGGCCCAGAATCTTGTCGGCGGCATCAACCAGCAGCCAGTCGTGCTGGACTTCGTGCGGCTTTGCGGAAAATGTTTTCATGGCATTTCCTAAAACTAAAAATGGTTAACAGACTGCGAAGGGCGCGCATTCTAAGCGACACCTTTCCAACTGTCAAACCTTTATCA
The DNA here is from genome assembly GCA_052039615.1 of Sideroxyarcus sp. Taxonomy (GTDB): domain Bacteria; phylum Pseudomonadota; class Gammaproteobacteria; order Burkholderiales; family Gallionellaceae; genus Sideroxyarcus. Next base: position 2,674 of record JBQGEN010000171.1, read on the forward strand.
AAAAGGCCGCTCTTTCTGGCCGACAGCCCCTGCACACAGCAGACCGTCGAGCCAGGCCTTCCAGCGCAGGAACTTTTCGGCCAGGCCCCGTCCGGACCGGCCTACAGCGATCCTTTCGGCGACCCGTCCGGAGTACGGCGACACCCCTGCGGCAAGTTGCGCGACACCGCACAGACCGGCCTCCGCCTGCAACAAGCGGTAGACAGCGAACGGTACACACCCGGCTATACCCTGCTGCAAACAGGGCAGGCCGGACAAGCCTCCGGACAGATAGACGCGCCGGATGCCGAACTCGCGCTGAAAATCCTCCAGTATCCGCGCCACACGGAAGACGATGCCCTCCTGCAGCAGCAGCGCGATGCGTTGCGCCGACAGGTGTTCGGTCGGGCCGGAGAACTTGACGCCGAGGTCGCTGCGGAAATATGGCGCCCCCAGACCGCTCGGCTCGGCCAGACAGAATATATCGTCGCCCCCCAGTTCTTCGACGCGACAGCCTGCCGCCGGATAAGGCGCCAATGCAGCCGCGATTGAGTTGAGCGTGCCTTCGCTGGCAAGATGTACGTGGCGCGCGCCGTCCTGCCAGACCAGCGTTTTCAGATAGCCGTGCGGCACGCTGCGGCCGTCAGGCAGACAACATATGACGAATCCGCCCGTGCCAAGATTGACCAGCGCTTCCGGCTGTCCAGTGGCGATGCTGGCCACGAGCGCGGCTGACTGGTCGCCCATGCTGGCCTGCAGGGTCAGGCCGTTCTCCAAATGCAGCTCCAATCCGGCGGAGGGCTTGAGCCTGGGCAGAGCCTGCTGCGGAATATCGAACAGTTCGCACAACACGGGAGACCATTGCTGCGTATGCACATCCAGCAGCAAGGTGCGCGCAGCCATCGACACATCGGTCAGATGCTCGGCCCCGCGCGTCCAGCGCCAGATGAGGAAGGTATCCAGGGTGCCCAGCAGCCATTCGCCGCGCACCAGTCGTTCGCGCCAGGAGGGATGTCTGTGCAACAGGGCGCACAACTTGGGCGCAAGGTAATACGGCGTCAGGGGCAGCCCGGTGAGCTCGCGTATCGTCCCTTCCCGGTCGCGCAACGCCGCGCAACTTTCCGCACCACGATCATCCTGCCAGGAGATGAGCGGCGTGACAGGCTGTCCGTTGCTTTGCTCCCAGATCAGGAAAGAGGAGCGCTGGCTGCACAAACCGAGCGGCGGCCTCCCGTCCGTCTGCGCGAGGCATTCAGCCAGCACTGCTTCTGCAGCAGCAGCATAGGCCATCGCGTCACTCTCGTAACGGCCACCGTCCCCGACGATTTCGGGGGCAGGTCGCGCAACGATGCCGCCGAGCGCGCCGTCTTGCGACAGCAAGCCGGCCTTGATCGTCGTCGTACCCAGATCAAGCGCGACCGCGGCGATCACGGGAAGCAAGCCCCCACCTCTCGCATGATCCGGTCCGCACCCCAGCCCAATTCTGGCGCGACCAGTTCCGCAAGATGGCGCACTTCGGCAGAGTCGAGTCGCGCCAGGATCAGCAGCGGCATGCGGCGGCGTAACAGATCGGACAGATGCAGGACCATCTCGTCGCAGGCGCAGAACAGCAGATCGGCATGGATGAATGGCAAGTCGGGCACGATGCGCGCCGCCGTTTGCGGCGTCGCTTCGACGATACGCAATACATGTTCGACACGAACACCGTGGCGACGCAACAGCCATTTCGCGCTCTCCGCGTCGATGCTGAGGCGTTGCGCCTGCGCAGCAACCTCCCCGGACCACGCCGCAAAATCCTGTTGCGGCTTCCACGGAAAACCCCTCCCCCCGGTTGCGCACGGCGCGACCACGCCGAGTTGCGCGCATACCGCGTCGACGATGGCCGCCGCATCCTCGCGCGCCGAAGTGAGCTTGCCGCCGATGGCATGATGCAGTCCGTTTCCGGCGGTCTGCAATTCCCAGTCCCGGCTTGCGTCCGAAGGGTGGGCGGCATCGCTCTGCTTCATCACGCGCAAGCCGGCATAGCTGCCGATGACATCCTGCGCCGTCCACGCGGTCTTTAGATAGCGGTTGGCGGCATCTAGCAGATATTCGACATCGGCATCCTCGACCATCACGTGGTCGATGTCGCCGCGATAGTCGGTGTCGGTGGTGCC
>JBQGEN010000172.1:0-6447 GCA_052039615.1 Sideroxyarcus sp.
TCCAGCCGCGGGCCGAGCACGTTACAGGGAGCGCACCACTCGGCGCCGATATCGAGCAGGACGGGAGTCTCCTGCGAACGGTCTACTACTTTCTCGTCGAAATCGGCCTCTTCAACTTCATAGGTAAATGGATGGGGGTCGTGCATGTGCATGGTAGATCGGTTTCCTTTATTTGAGATTCATACAATTTCCGCTAGACTGCGACTAAACTAGCTTCGTTTGTTCCGGGGGTGACGACATCGCTATGCTACCAGACAACGACATTCGTTTTGATGCTGCAGGGCAAGCATGGCTGGATCAACTGGTCGTGCATCATCGCAACGACGCATCCCGGTTACTGCAGATGCTCAGGGAACTGCAGGAGCGCTTCGGGCACATTCCGCGTGAAGCGGTTTCGCGGCTCGCGCAAAAGCTCTTCATCCCCCGTGCCCGCGTCGAAAGTGTGGCCTCCTTCTATTCTTTCCTGCACCTGAAACCGCACGGCGAATACCGCGTACTGTTCTCCGACAACATCACCGATCGCATGCTGGGCAGTCAGGCCCTGATGGACCAGCTGTGCCAGCAGTTGTGGCTGCAACCGGGCAAGGTCTCCGAAGACGGCCTGGTCAGCATCGACACCACTTCCTGCACCGGCATGTGCGATCAGGGCCCGGCGCTGCTGGTCAACGGTCGTGCCATCACGCAACTGACCCACCAGCGCGTGCAGGAGATCGCGCAACTGATCCGCAACCGCACGCCGCTGGGCGACTGGCCCGCAGATTTCTTCCACATCGAAGAGAACCTCCGCCGTAGCGGCACGCTGCTCGGCAGCACGCTCGCCCTCGGCGAAGTGCTGCGTGCCGCGTTCGCGCTGGGGAAACAGAACGTCATCGAATCCATCAAGGCTTCCGGCCTGCGCGGGCGCGGTGGCGCAGGCTTCCCCACCGGCTCAAAATGGGAAGCCTGCCGCAATGCCCAAGGCGCCGAACGTTACGTGGTGTGCAACGCCGACGAAGGCGAACCCGGCACGTTCAAGGATCGCGTGCTGCTCACGCGCCAGGCTGATCTGGTGTTCGAGGGCATGACCTTGTGCGCGCTGGCCGTCGGCGCGCGCAGAGGTTTTCTCTACCTGCGCGGTGAATACCGCTATCTGCTCGAACCCCTGCAGGCAGTACTGCAACGCCGCCGCACCAGCAACCTGCTGGGAGCGAATATCCTCGGCCGACACGGCTTCGATTTCGACATCGACATCCACCTCGGCGCGGGAGCCTACATCTGCGGCGAAGAATCGGCGCTGATCGAATCGCTGGAGGGCAAGCGCGGCGTGCCTCGCAACCGCCCGCCCTTCCCCGTGACGAACGGCTACCTGCAGCAGCCGACCGCCGTGGACAACGTCGAGACCTTCTGCCAGGCGGCACTGGCCATACACATGGGCGCCGAGAAATTCCGCAGCATCGGCACGCCAAAATCTACCGGCACCAAGATCATTTCGGTATCGGGCGACTGCCCGCGCCCCGGCATCTACGAGTATCCGTTCGGTGTCACAGTGCGCGAGATACTGCAAGACTGCGGCGCGGCGAACACGCGCGCGGTGCAGATCAGCGGCCCTTCCGGCGTCTGCGTTCCGGAAAGCGAATTCGATCGCAGGCTGGGCTTCGAGGACCTGCCTACCGCCGGAGCCTTCATGGTGTTCGACGACAGCCGCGACATGTTCGAAGTGGCACGCAACTACGTGCATTTCTTCGCACACGAAAGCTGCGGCTTCTGCACGCCGTGCCGCGTCGGCACCGCGCTGCTGAAGAAGACCATGGACAAGATCGCCGCCGGGCTCGGCACTCAGTACGATCTTGCCGAGGTCGAACAGCTCGATCAGGTGCTGCAGACCAGTTCGCACTGCGGGCTGGGGCGCACCGCCTGCAACCCGGTGCTGCACACGCTCAAGCATTTCCGCCCGGCTTACGAGAACCGCCTGAAGTCGCTGGAATTCAAACCGGCATTCGACCTCGACGGCGCCCTGGCGCGCGCGCGCCAGATGACCGGGCGCGACGATGCCGGGGCACACCTCAAACCGGAGAATGTATGAGCGACAGCTTTCAACTCGACGGGGCAACTGTTTCATTCGAGCCGGGACAGACCGTGCTGCAGGCCGCGCTGACCGCCGGGCGCTACATCCCGCACCTGTGCTACCACCCGGAGTTCAAGCCGCACGGGAGTTGCAAGCTGTGCACGGTAAAGATCAACGGCCGCACCATATCCGCCTGCACCATGCCCGCAGAGGCCGGGCTCAATATCGAGAGCAACATCGAGGAGCTGAACGCGTTGCGCCGCTCGCTGCTGCAGATGCTGTTTGTCGAGGGCAACCACTTCTGCCCGTCCTGCGAGGCCAGCGGCAACTGCCAGCTCCAAGCCACCGCCTACGAGCTGCAGGTGATGACGCCGCACTTCAACGAGTTCTATCCCGACCGCCCAGTGGACAGTTCCCACCCCGACATCCTGCTCGATTTCAACCGCTGCATCCTGTGCGAACTGTGCGTGCGCGCCTCCAGCGAAGTGGACGGCAAGAACGTGTTCGCCCTGGCCGGACGCGGCATCACCAAGCATCTCATCGTCAACGCGGAATCGGGTTTGTTGAAGGACACTGACATCGCGCTCTCCGACAAGGCGATGCAGGTCTGCCCGGTCGGCGTGATCCTGAAGAAAGGTGTGGGCTTCGCAGTACCTATCGGCGCAAGGCGCTATGACCAGCGCCCGGTCGGTGCGCAGGCGCTGGACGATGCGCCGCGCCTACCCCTCAGCGGCAGTTGCGACGCCTGCGAGGGGACATCATGAGCAAAAAACTGCGCGTCGCTACCACCTCGCTGGCAGGCTGCTTCGGCTGCCACATGTCCCTGCTCGACATCGACGAGCGCCTGTTCCCGCTGCTCGACCTGATCGAGTTCGACCGCTCGCCGCTCACCGACATCAAGCACTGCGGCCCATGCGACATCGGCATCATCGAGGGCGGCATCTGCAATGCGGAGAACGTGCACGTGCTGCGCGAGTTCCGCTCCAACTGCAAGATTCTCATCGCCATCGGCGCCTGCGCCGTCACCGGCGGCCTGCCTGCCCAGCGCAACCACCTCGATCTGGGCAGCTGCCTGACCGAGGTGTATCTGACCGAACCGGGGCTGGCACACGGCCACATCCCGAACGACCCGGAGCTGCCGCTGCCGCTGGACAAGGTGCATCCGCTGCACGAAGTAGTGAAGATCGATTATTTCATCCCCGGCTGCCCGCCCTCGGGCGATGCCATCTGGAAATTCCTTACCGACCTCATCGCGGGCAATACGCCGGAACTGGGACACGGGTTGATCAAATATGACTGATATCACCGACAATCTGGAAACCGCCGCCCATCCCGAGAACCTGCGCCGTGTCGCCATCGACCCAGTGTCGCGCGTCGAGGGCCACGGCAAGGTGACGCTGCTGCTGGACGAGAACGACCGCGTGCACCAAGTGCGCCTGCACATCGTCGAGTTCCGCGGCTTCGAGAAGTTCATCCAGGGCCGGCCCTACTGGGAAGCGCCGGTGATGGTGCAACGGCTGTGCGGCATCTGCCCGGTGAGCCACCATATCGCGGCCAGCAAGGCGATGGACATGATCGTGGGCGCCACGCTCACGCCCACGGCGGAGAAGGTGCGGCGGCTGATGCACTATGGGCAGATATTGCAGTCGCATGCCCTGCACTTTTTCCACCTGTGCGCCCCCGACCTGCTGTTCGGTTTCGATTCCGATGTGGCTAAGCGCAACATCGTCGGCATCGCAGCCGCCTATCCCGAGATCGCCAAACAGGGGGTGCTGCTGCGCAAGTTCGGGCAGGAGGTTATCCGCGTCACGGCGGGCAAGCGCGTGCATGGCACCGGTTCCATCCCCGGCGGCGTGAACAAGAACGTGAGCCGTGAGGAGCGCGATTATCTGCGCAAGGATATCGAGCAGGTCGTGGCGTGGAGCCGCGACGCGGTCGGCATCGCGCGGCAACTGTTCGAGCAGAATCTCGACTTCTATAATGGTTTTGGCCGTTTCGACGCACACACGCTCAACCTGGTGCGTGCCGACGGCGCGCTGGACCTGTACCACGGCGGCCTGCGCGCGCGCAACATGAACGGTAGCACGCTGTTCGACCACTATGATTACCGCCATTACTGGGATGTGATCTTCGAGGATGTGAAACCCTGGTCGTACATGAAGTTCCCGTTCCTGCGCAGCCTCGGTCCGGAGAATGGCTGGTACCGCGTCGGGCCGCTGACGCGCGTGACGCAGTGCGACTTCATCCCCTCACCGCTGGCAGAAGAACAACGCAAGGCGTTCCTCGCCTTCGACAACGGCAAGGCCGCCGGCGCCACGCTGGGCTACCACTGGGCGCGCATGATCGAGATGCTGCACGCCGCCGAGGTGATCCGAGACCTGCTGCAAGATCCCGACCTGCAGGGCCGCGAGCTGGTCAACACCGGCGAACGCCAGGCGCGCGGCGTGGGCGTGATCGAGGCGCCACGCGGCACGCTGATCCACCACTACAAGGTGGATGAAAACGACCAGATCATCCGCTGCAACCTGATCGTCTCCACCACCCACAACAACCAGGCGATGAACGAGGCCATCCGCCAGGTGGCGCGGCAATACATTGACGGACGCAGGCTCACCGAGGGCCTGCTCAACCACATCGAGGTCGCCATCCGCGCCTTCGACCCCTGCCTGTCCTGTGCCACGCACGCGCTGGGCAAGATGCCGCTGGAGGTGGAGTTGCTGGACGCGGAAGGCACACGGCTCGACCTACTGACGCGTTCCTCGGACGGTTCCTTCTGTTCCTGATGCCCGCGCCGCTGCTCGTCTTCGCCATCGGCAACGAATCGCGCGGCGACGACGCGCTAGGACCGCTGCTGCTGCGCGGGCTGCAGACCGATTGCGGCGCACAGGTCGAACTGATCGAGGATTACCAATTGCAGGTCGAGCATGTCACCGACCTGCTCGGGCGCAGCGCGGTGCTGTTCATCGATGCGGACATGTCCTGCGCCGCGCCGTTCCAGTTCTCCGAGATATCAGCCGTGCATGACCACAGCTACACCAGCCATGCCATGACGCCCTCCGCGCTGCTGCATACTTATCGGCAGGTGTACGAGACCGACGCGCCGGAAAGCTTTCTGCTGCGCATACGCGGTTACGGTTTCGAACTGGGCGAGGCCTTGAGCGCCGAGGCAGCGGCAAACCTGGAACAGGCAGCGATCAGGGTGCGGGCATGGCTGGCCGACGTTCCCGCACTGACGGAGTAGCGCGCGAGGCAGCGGACATCGCGTTTCCCCGGGCGATAAAAAGCCCCCTGTGTCCTGGGACACAGGGGGCTTTTTATCGTGCCTAGTGATGCGATTTGGCGATCAGCTTGAGCATCTTGATGTTGATGACCATGAAACGGTAGAGCTGCCAGATCAGACAGGTCCGCATGAAGCGGGTGAAGCCCGTCGGTTTCGGCGGATAGTAAGCCTGCTGGTAAGGCTCGCGGTTGGTGATGTTTCCCATGTTCTGTTCCTTGTGATTTCTGGATTGATCAATCCGGGATGAACGACCAGCCCGGACGCAGCTTGGCCTGATAGATGAAGGCATGATGCAGCAGGTACTTCATCCAGTGCCCGGCCAGACCGATCTCGCCGAAGGTCAGGTCGGTGTCGCGACCGTATTCCGGATACTTCTCATAGTCCGGGACCACCGGGAACACGGTCATGGCGGCGGCCGTGCCCTTGAAAATGTGCGAACCTGTGGAAGCGACGCAGGCTGCGCCCATCTCGGCCATGGAGGCGGTGTGGGTCGGCTTGTCGGAACCCTTCAGCATGTCGCAGATGCTCATGGCGACGGCTTTGGCCATCGCGGCGGAAGGCATGCCGGTACGCGGCGCGGTGGGATTGATCGGCGTGCCGTTGGCGCTCTGCATCGGCTTGCTGATCATGTGCGGGGGCGCGAACGCGATGCCGACGGCGAAGATGTTGCGATAGGCCGGCGTCTGGTAGGTCCTGGGCCAATCCTTGGCGCTCCACTCCATGTACGGACGCGCCGTGTAGTCGCCATCGACCTTCATGAAACCGTTAGGGGCGAACACCTGGCTGGTGATGTCGGCACCGCTCTTGTCATAGGCCTTCAGACCGACGCCTGCGAACGGCGGGATCAGCATGGAGAAGTCGAATTCCAGTTCGTGGAAACTGCCGTCCAGGGTCTCGTAATGGATCTTGCCGGCCTCGACCTTCTTCACGTGGGCACGGGTGATCCACTCGATGCCGCGCTCTACCATCAGCGATTCGGCGAAGGTCTTGCCGTTGGTGATGTAGCCGCCGCGGCGGATATGCACGCCGCCCATGCCGAAATCGCCCAGTTCGTACTCGTTGCTGATCCAGACCAGACGGGCGCGATCACGGACGCCGGCTTCGCGCAGCACGTGGTCGACGT
>JBQGEN010000173.1:0-8920 GCA_052039615.1 Sideroxyarcus sp.
CTGGACGTGGCGGGCGGCTCGGCCGACCTGTCGCGCCTGTTCCTCGACAAGGTCGGCAAGAGCGGCCAGGTGGTGCTCACCGACATCAACAACGCCATGCTGCGCGTGGGCCGCGACCGCCTGCTCGACGAGGGCATCGCCACGCCGACCGCGCAGTGCGACGCCGAGCACCTGCCCTTCCCCGACAACTATTTCGACTGCGTCAGCATCGCCTTCGGCCTGCGCAACGTGACACACAAGGATGCCGCCCTGCGCGAGATGAAGCGCGTACTCAAACCCGGCGGACGCGTGATCGTGCTGGAATTCTCCAAGGTCGCCAAGCCGCTGGAAAAGATGTACGACCTGTATTCATTCAAGCTGCTACCCAAGATGGGCGAACTCATCGCCAACGACGCCGACAGCTACCGCTACCTCGCCGAATCCATCCGCATGCACCCGGGACAGGAAGAGTTGAAGCAGATGATGGTGGATGCGGGATTGGAGCGGGTCGAGTATTTCAACATGACGGGCGGGGTGGTGGCGGTGCATCGGGGATATAAGCTCTAACCTAGATAGAACGCTGTTATGACGTCGTCAGATAGACTAGCTTTTATTGCGGGTCGTTCGATTGGCTGGCTATGCTTCATCTTTTTTGCAGCTGCCTGCTGGCACAAAGGCGCGTCGGGCTCTGCAATTGCGTTCGTTGCCGGGGGGGCGACTTCATTGATGCCAGCGGGGCGTTGGCCAGGTTTTACCCTAAAAAGGAAGGTCGGGCTACTTATTACTTTTGTCCTGCTAAGCATTCTTCTCTTTCCAGATTCCGGGCCTGTTTAGAATCGAGCTCGCGCAGAGCACACTAACCAACGGGCAGCCCGCGTAGGATGGGTTGAGCAACGCGATACCCATCGTCGAATTGTTGGGTATCACTCCGTTCAACCCAACCTACAAGTTATTTTTTCATTTCTTAATTAACCACAGGAAACACTATGAGCGGTTTACCAAAATGTCCCAAATGTAGTTCCGAATACACGTATGAAGACGGCAGCAACTACGTTTGCCCCGAGTGCGCGCACGAGTGGCCCAAGGATGCGCCTGCCGAAGCCGGCGAGCAGGTCAAAGTGTTCAAGGATGCCTTCGGCAACGTGCTGGTCGATGGTGATTCCGTTACCGTCATCAAGGACTTAAAGATCAAGGGTTCGTCCTCGGTGGTCAAGGTCGGCACCAAGGTGAAGAACATCCGCCTGGTGGACGGCGACCACGACATCGACTGCAAGATCGACGGCATCGGCGCGATGCAGCTGAAGACCGAGTTTGTCAAAAAGGCGTGACGGCATCCGATTGAGTCGAGTGGGTCCCGCCGCGTGATCCAGAGTCCTCTTGCAGACCGTCGCGCTTGATTGGGTAGGTCAAAGAATGCATACTCGGAAGGCCCTTTTTTCGAAATGGGTTAGAAGCAAACAATAACTTACCTAAGGGAGCACATATGCGATTCGTTTTGCTGGGTTTGGCACTTATTTTGTCCCCGGTTATGGCACTGGCTGCCTCCAAGCCGGCACCGGAGGAAGTGAAGCGGGTGCTTGATTACTATTACCATGGCAAGGGCCTGGGGCCAGTGCTGCTGGAAGCGAAGGTATGCCGCGACGTCCAGCGCGAAGGTGATGAAAAGAATGAGTGCGCCGGTGACATCAGCGCCGAAGTCATCAAGAAGGGCGAATCCTTGTATCTGTGGATGGCCTACATCGTGCCGTCCGGCGATGAGCCCCAGAACGTCATCGTGCAATTCGAAAACGGCGGCGTTACACGGATGGTGAAGAACCTGCAGGTTACCGGGCAGCTGCGTTACCGTACCTGGCTCAAGGTAACCTTTGACAAGGCCGGCTCATGGAAAGCCAAGATCATTCACGACACAGGCGCCACCGCTGTCGAACTTGGCGCGCTCAACGTAACAGTGGAATAAGCTTCGGTTGCAGTAGTGCCGGCGCCCCTGCTGGTCAGTGGCGTCCGGCCTGCAAGTTATCGCGTGTTTCCTCTCGCTCCATTTCACTGAAATAGTCGCCGCTTGGGATCCAGCCTGCCCGCCAAGGGTCTTGGCTGTGGCGGGAACTATGCCGAAAAATATCCGTCTAGTGAACCGTATTGCCCCCTCCGGGGCGATTCAACTGAAGTCGTAACGTAAAGGTCTGAAGGAGTCGCAAATGGGTGGCTGGGGTTGTCCGCATGAAAATCAAGGCAAATGTCAGCGCGTGAACGATATTCCGTGCGACATCGGCATGAAGGGTTGCGTGCTGTTCGGACGTTTCCGTTTTGCCGATCCCAGCAAGAACCGGCCCAGGAAGGTGCCGCCGCTTTCCCCTGTCGAGCCTTCCGCTGCGGACAATGACGGCCAGTAGTAACACGCTGGACGTGGTTTATCGCGACGGGGCATTGCTGGTCGCGAACAAGCCCGCCGGACTGCTCGCCGTACCCGGGCGCGGCCCGGACAAGCAGGACTGTCTTTCCGCACGGCTCCAGTCTGCATTCCCCGATGCGCTGGTGGTACACCGTCTGGACATGGCCACGTCCGGCCTGATGGTGTTCGCGCGCGGCGCGGAGATGCAGCGCCGGTTATCCAAGCTGTTCCAGGAGCGCAAGGTGGAGAAACGCTACGTGGCGGTGGTGGCGGGCGGCTTGACGCAAGATCAAGGCGAGGTGGGCCTGCCATTGATCTGCGACTGGCCCAACCGGCCGCTGCAGAAGATCGATGCGGAGAATGGCAAGCCTTCGCTTACGCGCTATCGGCGCACCGGCTTCGACAAGCTCAGCCCGAACGGAGTCCTCGAATCCAGCCGCGTCGAACTCGAGCCCGTCACTGGCCGCACCCACCAGTTGCGCGTACACATGGCGGCCATCGGCCATCCCATCCTCGGCGATGCCCTGTACGGCGATGCTGGCAGCGCACCGCGCCTGTTGCTGCACGCTTCTTCGCTGAGCTTCACGCACCCCGCGAGCGGCGAGCCATTGAATTTTGCCAGTTCACCCCCATTCTGAAGGCCGCACCACAAGGCGCGGGAGTAAGCATCTGCCGGCTGCTGCTATACTCCGCCCGTTGTACCAACCACCTATAAGGAATCGCATGAAACGCTTTGCCCTCTTTCTGACTATCGTTTTGACCAGCCTTTCTTTGCTCGCGGCGAACGCTGAAGCCAAGCGCTTCGGTGGCGGCGGCAGCTTCGGCAAGCAACGCACGATGAGCGCGCCTGCCCAGAAATCCGCCGATGCCGCTCCCGCGCAGGCCACCCCCACGCAGGCCGGCGCTGCCGCCAAGCCGGGAAACAAGTGGCTCGGCCCCCTGGCCGGCATTGCCGCCGGTCTGGGTCTGGCTGCGCTGTTCTCCCACCTTGGGCTGGGTGAAGGCATGGGCATGTTGCTGATGATCATCCTCGGTGCAGTCGCCGTGTTCTTCGTGATCTCGATGCTGCGCAAGAAGCAGCAACCGGCGATGCAGTACGCAGGCGCCGGCGCGCCTTACGGCGGATCGCAGCAGCCCGTTACGCAACCGTTGACGGGCGGCGCCAGCAGCGCGGCTCCTGCCGCGGCCAACATCCCCGCCGATTTCCCTGTAGAAAGCTTTCTGCGCGGCGCGAAGACCACCTTCATCCGCCTGCAGGCCGCCAACGACCGCAAGGACCTGAACGACATCCGCGAGTACACCACTCCGGAGATGTTTGCCGAGGTCTCGATGCAGCTGCAGGAGCGCGGCGATGCGGCACAGAGGACCGACGTGGTTGCCATCAACACCGACCTGCTGGAAGTGGCCACCGAGGGCGACTACGCTATCGCCAGCGTGCGCATGAGCGGCCAGCTGCGCGAGAACAACGGCGCAACCGAAAGCTTCGACGAGATCTGGCACGTGCAGAAGAACCTGAAAGACGACAAATCCGTTTGGCTACTGGCCGGAATACAGCAGAACTAAAGTATTCTCAAGTAAACTAGAGGGCACGGTGAATTCACCGTGCCCTTTTCTTTTGGATGCACAGGTCATGCGTTTCGTCCGTTTATTCAAGATCATCTTCATCGTCCTGCGCTTCGGGCTGGACGAGTTCCTGCTGGCGCATGAGCGCACCAGCTGGATGCTGCGCCCGCTCAACTGGTTGCTGTTCTTCCGCGACGTTTCGCGCCCGCGCGCCGAACGCCTGCGCCTGGCGCTGGAGGCGCTGGGGCCGATTTTCGTCAAGTTCGGCCAGCTGCTGTCCACGCGCCGCGACCTGATCCCCACCGACATCGCCGACGAACTGGCCAGGCTGCAGGACCAGGTCCCGCCCTTCCCCTCCGCGCAGGCCGTTGCGTTGCTGGAAGAGGCCTATGGCAAACGGTTGAGCGAGGTGTTCGCAAAGTTCGACGAGACGCCGGTGGCCAGCGCCTCAGTGGCGCAGGTGCATTTCGCGGTGTTGCCGGACGGGCGCGAGGTGGCGGTGAAAATCTTGCGGCCGGGCATCCTGGACATCATCGTGCATGACGTGGCGCTGATGGATATCTGCGCCGGGCTGGTCGAGCGCTGGTGGGAGGACGGCAAGCGGCTAAAGCCCAAGCTCGTTGTCGCCGAATTCGAAAAGTACCTGCACGACGAGCTCGACCTGATGCGCGAAGCGGCCAGCGCCAGCCAGTTGCGGCGCAATTTCATCGACGCCAAGTTGCTGCTGGTGCCGGAGGTGCACTGGGACTGGTGTTCCGAGCGGGTCATGGTAATGGAACGCATGCATGGCATCCCCATCAGCCAGATCGCGGCATTGCGCGCGGCGGGCATCGACCTTCCCCGACTGGCCGCCAACGGCGTGGAGATCTTCTACACCCAGGTATTCCGCGACGGCTTCTTCCACGCCGACATGCACCCGGGCAACATCCTGGTGGCGCACGACGGACGTTATGTGGCGATGGATTTCGGCATCATGGGCACGCTCACGGTCACCGACAAGAACTATCTGGCGCAGAACTTCATCGCTTTCTTCAACCGTGACTACAGACGCGTCGCCGAGCTGCATATCGAGTCGGGCTGGGCCCCGGCCGATACCCGCGTGGACGAGTTCGAGGCGGCGATCCGCTCGGTGTGCGAGCCGATCTTCGACAAGCCGCTGCGCGAAGTTTCGTTCGGCCGCGTACTACTGCGCCTGTTCCAGACGTCGCGTCGCTTCGGCATCGAGATTCAGCCGCAGCTGGTGCTGCTGCAGAAGACCTTGCTCAACATCGAGGGCTTGGGATTGCAGCTCGATCCGGAACTCGATCTGTGGAAGACGGCCAAGCCCTGGCTGGAGCGTTGGATGAGCGAGCAGGTGGGCTGGCGCGGCTTCCTCAAGGCATTGCGCACCGAGGCACCGCGTTACGCCCTGCTGCTGCCGCAACTGCCGCGCCTGCTTCACGAGCGCCTGAACGAGGACCTCGTTGCCCACGCGGCGCCGATGCTGCGTGAGATGGTCATCCAGCAGAAGAAGCGCAATGCCTGGCTTGCTGGCATCACGGTCCTGATGGGAGTCACCTTGCTGTTTGCGGTTTACACTTACTTCGGCTGAATGAAGTCCGTCACTCTACAGTGACGGATTTGGCGAGGTTCCTTGGCTTGTGGCTACGGCCGGGGTGTTGCCCCTCTCACGTTAGCCTCCGCCGTAAGCCGCGCGCCAATCCGTCACTCTACGGTGACAGACTTGGCAAGATTGCGCGGCTTGTCAACATCCGTGCCCTTTTGCAGGGCGACGTAATACGCCAGCAGTTGCAGCGGCACGGTGTGCAAGATCGGGCTGAGATAACCTGCGTGTTCGGGCATCTGCAGGATGTGGACGCCTTCCGCTTCCTTGATGTGGGTGTTCGCGTCGGCGAAGACATAGAGCTCGCCGCCGCGCGCGCGCACTTCCTGCAGGTTCGATTTCAGCTTTTCCAGCAGCGCGTCGTTCGGCGCCACCGAGACCACCGGCATGTCCTTGTCCACCAGCGCCAGCGGGCCGTGCTTCAGCTCGCCCGCCGGATAGGCTTCGGCGTGGATGTAGGAGATCTCCTTGAGCTTGAGCGCGCCTTCCAGCGCGATCGGGTAATGCAGGCCGCGTCCGAGGAACAGCGCGTGCTGCTTGTCGGCGAAGTGCCGGGACAGTTCGGCGATCTGCGGCTCCAGTGCCAGCACTTTCTGCACGGCGGCCGGCAGGTGGCGCAGCTCATGCAGGAACCGTTGCTCGCTTTCCGCGCTCAGGCGCATGCGCAGCTTGGCCAGCACCAGCGTCAGCAGGAACAGCGCGGCGAGCTGGGTGGTGAAGGCTTTGGTCGAGGCCACGCCGATCTCGGGGCCGGCATGGGTCAGCAGACGCAGTTTCGACTGGCGGATGATGGCGCTTTCCGGCACGTTGCAGATCGCCAGCGTGTATGCGTGCCCGGTCTCCTTGGCGTGGTTGAGCGCGGCCAGCGTATCCGCCGTCTCGCCCGACTGCGAGATGGTGACCACCAGCGTCTTCGGATTGGCGACGCTGGTCCGGTAGCGGTATTCGCTGGCGATCTCGACTGTGCATGAGATGCCGGCGATCTCTTCCAGCCAGTAGCGCGCCACCATGCCGGCGTGATGGCTGGTGCCGCAGGCAAGGATAAGGATGCTTTCCACTTGCGGGAACACCTCGTTCGCTTCCGCGCCGAAGATGCCGGGCACCAGCGACTGGCTGTTGCAGACGGACTCCAGCGTGTCCGCCAGCGCCTGCGGCTGCTCGTGGATCTCCTTCTGCATGTAGTGCTGGTATTCGCCCAGTTCCACGCTGTCGTTGTCGAGTTCGCTGACCTGCACCGGGCGCTCGACCCGGCGGCCTTGTGCGTCGAAGATGCGGTAATTGGCCAGGTTCACCTCGACCACATCGCCTTCCTCCAGATACACGACGTTCCGGGTGACTTGCAGCAGCGCCGACATGTCGGAGCCGATGAAGTGCTCGCCCTCTCCCACGCCCAGCAACAGCGGGCTGCCTTTGCGCGCCGCGATGAGCTGCTGCGGGTTGTCCGCCGCGACCACGCCGATGGCGTAGGCGCCGACCAGCTGCGCCAGGGCCTGCTGCGTGGCACTGAGCAGGGTGCCCTGCTCGTAGTGGCTGTGGATCAGGTGGGCGATGACTTCGGTATCGGTGTCGGAGGTGAATTCATAGCCCTGCGCGGTCAGCGCGCTGCGCAGTTCCTCGTAGTTCTCGATAATGCCGTTATGCACCACGGAGACCAGATCGCGGCTGATGTGCGGATGCGCATTGCGTTCGCTCGGCACGCCGTGCGTGGCCCAGCGCGTGTGGGCGATGCCCAGTTCGCCATGCGTGTTCGCGCTCTTCTGCGCCAGTTCCGCGACGCGCCCGGTGCTGCGCACGCGATCCAGCTTGCCGTCATGCACCACCACCAGTCCGGCCGAGTCGTAGCCGCGATATTCCAGGCGCAACAAGCCGTTCACCAGGATCGGCACCACATTGCGGCGCGCGACAGCGCCTACGATTCCACACATGTTATTTCTTTCCTTTGTGCGGACGTTGCCAGCCCGCGATGGTCACTTGTTTGCTGCGCGACAGTGTCAGTTCACCGGCCGGCGTATCCTTGGTGATGGTGGAGCCCGCGCCAATGGTCGCGCCCTTGCCCACTGTCACCGGCGCGACGAGCTGCGTGTCGGAGCCAATGAAGGCATCGTCCTCGATGATCGTGCGGTATTTGTTTGCGCCATCGTAGTTGCAGGTGATGGTGCCCGCGCCGATGTTGACGCGAGCGCCCACAGTGCTGTCGCCGATGTAGGTCAGGTGATTGGCCTTGCTGCCTTGGCCGATCTCGCTGTTCTTGATTTCGACGAAATTGCCGACATGCGCGTCGTCATGCAGCTTGCTGCCGGGACGTAAGCGGGCATAGGGGCCGATATGGCAGTTTGCGCCCACTTCGCTGGAATCGATGTGGCTGTAGGGGGCGATCCGCGTACCCTGGGCGATGCCGGCCTCGCGGATGACGCTGTAAGCCCCCACTCGCACGCGATCGCCCAGGCTCACCGCGCCCTCGAAGATGCAGCCGACATCGATCTCGACGTCGCGTCCGCAAACCAGATTGCCGCGCACATCGATGCGCGCCGGATCGGCCAGGGTCACGCCCTGCGCCATCAAACGGCTGGCCAAAGTCTGCTGCCAGACCCGTTCCAATGCAGCGAGCTGGATTTTGTTGTTGATGCCCTCTACTTCCCAGCGCTGCGCAGGCTGCACGCTGTGCACTGCCACGCCCTGCTGCACGGCCATCGCCACGATGTCGGTGAGGTAATACTCGCCTTGCGCGTTGTTGTTGCCCAGCTGGCCCAGCCAGGTACGCAGATGCGCGGTCGGCGCCAGCAGGATGCCGGTGTTCACCTCGCGTATCTCGCACTGCTCCGGCGTGGCATCCTTCTCTTCCACGATGCACTGCACGTCGCCCTGTGCATCGCGCACGATACGGCCGTAGCCGGTGGGATTGTCCAGATTGACGGTGAGCAGCACCAGCCCCTCGCCCGCCTGCTGCATCTGGTGCAGAGTGCTGTGCTGAATCAGCGGCACGTCGCCGTACAGCACCAGCGTGCGGCTATTGTCCTGAAGATGGGGCAGCGCCTGTTGTACCGCGTGGCCGGTTCCGAGCTGCGGTTCCTGCAGCACGAACTTCGCCCCGTATTGCTGCATCGCTTGCGGCACGGCTTCGCCGCCATGGCCATACACCACGCACACCTGCTGCGGCGCTAGCGATGTCGCGCAATCCAGCACATGCTGCACCAGCGGCTTTCCGGCCAGCGCGTGCAACACCTTGGGTTGGTCGGAGTACATGCGCGTGCCTTTGCCGGCAGCGAGGATGACGATGTTCAAAGGGATCATATGGGCTCTGCAACTGAGGACGGCACAGTATATCAAATCGCCCGCCGGGACTTGGCCGGACGATGCTGACGGTCGAGCATTTCACTACACAAATG
>JBQGEN010000174.1:0-2481 GCA_052039615.1 Sideroxyarcus sp.
TCTGTAGGCCTGGTCTCCCACAAGGGGCTGCGGACGCAGTCCGGCGGCTACGCGAATCGGGAATAATAGTAAGATTTGTAAACGTAAAAGGGGGAGTTTTGTCAGGTCAACATCCATTGACAGTTGAGATCTTTCCGCTAAACTGAAAGGGGGCCGCATAATTTCCCCCTGTCTGATTGTCTTTAGCGGTCCACAACAGTCTTTCTGCAACACCAAATGTGAGGATATTGATCATGCAGACGATCGTAAGCAGCGAGAAAAAAGTTGTTAAAATCAATACTGATGGTCCGGTAGTCATTATTGGGGAGAAAATTAACCCTACCGGGCATAAAAAGATGGCTGCAGCGCTTCAGGAGAGAAATTTTGATTACATCTGTGAGTTAGCAGCCCGGCAGATATCGGCTGGGGCGGACCTGCTGGATGTAAACGTCGGCGTCCCCGGCCTGGATGATGTCGCCATGATGCCCGAGGTCGTCAGGCTCGTCGCCTCCGTTGCGGATGTGCCCATCTGCCTGGATTCTCCGAACCCTGAAGCACTGGCAGCCGGCCTGGCTGTGGCGCCTGGGAAACCGCTGGTGAACTCTGTCAGCGGCGAGGCTTCCCGTCTTAAGGGCGTTCTTCCGATCGTAAAAGACCGGGGTGCGGCGGTCATCGGTCTGACGATGGACGATAACGGCATCCCCAACGATCCCGAGGGCCGGGTGGCGATAGCAGAGAGGATCTTGGAAGAGGCGGCGAAGCTCGGTATGCCCGCAGAGGATATTATCATCGATCCTCTGGTCATGACGGTTGGCGCCGATAGTAAAGCTGGTCTGGTCACACTGCGCACGATCGAGCTGATCCACAAGCACCTGGGCGCTAATGTCAATTTGGGCGCCAGCAACGTCTCCTTTGGTCTGCCCGATCGGCCAACGATTAACGCTGCATTTATGGCTTTAGCCATCGGGGCCGGGGCTACCTGCGTAATCAGTGATCCGATGAAAATGACCGGTACTGTGCGCGCCGCGGATTTGTTACTCGGCCGGGATGATTATTCAGCCCGTTTCATCCGCTACTTCCGCTCGTTGCCCAAAGAAGAGACAAAGTAATCTTAATTCGGTGAATATAGTTGATTAGAATGGAGGGGCAGCCCGTGGGCGGCATTGCGGCTCAAAGGCGGCTCCTCCATACTTTTATTCTGGATTGAAATTAATTAAGTTGTGGAATGTGACACTCTGGACTAAAATTGATGGTAAATTTCAACCTGTTTTTGTGCATTGGTTATTTACAATAGTCAATTGACCGCCAAACCGCTCAAGGCAGCCCATTGAGCGGAAGATAAAGGTGTGAAAATTCGAACAGATGGGCATCCCAATCCAAGTCCTCCTTGTGGACGATGACGAAGACGAATATATCCTGACGCAGGATCTGCTCTCCGATCGTTCCTACCATGCCAATTCATCAGATCCGGTTGGTTTCGAGCTCGCCTGGGTGGCAACTTTCGAAGCCGGACTGGCTGAGCTCGAAAAACAAACTTATGATGTCTATCTGGTCGATTACCATCTTGGAGAGCGAAACGGATTAGAGCTCGTTTACACCTCAGTCACCAGGGGGTATACAAAACCAATCATCCTGATGACAGGCCAGGGAAGCTACGATGTGGATGTCGAAGCGATGAAGGCTGGCGCCACCGATTACTTGGTCAAAGGAAAATTCACAGCTGAAGTCCTGGAACGCTCCATCCGGTATGCCATTGAACGGAAACGGGCAGAAGAGAAAATACGTAAAAACGCCCAACGTGCGGAGCTGCTGGCAACGTTATCGCATACTTTTGCAGAAGCGGGTTTATTCTTTCCTGAAGTTTTGAAGACGATCGCCCAGAGGATCGCCGAGTCTACCGGAGACGCCTGTATCATTCGGCTGCTCTCCGACGATGCAAAATGGCTCGATCCGGCAGCCTTTTACCATCCGGATCCGCATATCCTTGCCTTCCTCCGAGAGACGCTGAGTTCGTCGCGATTACGTGCAGACTCGCAGCAGCATCGGAGTGCTCTCCAAAAAGGCCGGCCTCAGCTGATTGAAAAGGATACCAGTCTCCTCGCCTTCCGTGTCGAAAAGAAAGGAGGCTCCATCCTTAAAGAAGATGTTCTTCACCACAGCATGCTTGTCGTCCCGTTAAGCGGAAAAGACCGCTCGATCGGTACGCTGGATGTCTTGCGCATTCAGAATCGTTCCTCGATTTTGTTGGAAGATGAGTACTTTTACCTTGACCTGGCCAACCGGGCGTCCCTGGCGATCGAGAACGCAAGACTTTATGACGCCGAGGCCCAACGGGCCCGGGAGCTCGATGCACTGCAAGGGGCAACTGCTGCGCTTTTATCGACCATCGATCTGGACACTCTTTTAAGCCGGATCCTGGATATCGCTGAAGACGCTGTACCGGCTGCAGATCAAGCGCTGCTGCACCTTGGAATCCCGAATAATAATGAAAGTCATATTCGA
>JBQGEN010000175.1:0-4523 GCA_052039615.1 Sideroxyarcus sp.
CCGCGGCACAGTTGGCGCCGAACCCCTCGCGGTCATCGAAAAGCAGGGCAACCGCGCGCGCGTGAAAGCATGCAACGCGGCCGCAACCGCCTGCGGGGTACGGCCGGGCATGCCGGTTGGCGCAGCCCAGGCGCTGGCCGCCGACCTCATCGTGCGCGTGCGCGATCCGCAAGCGGCGCAGGACTCTCTGGCCGGACTCGCGGCATGGGCGGGACGGTTCACACCCGCCGTGAGCTTCCAGCCTCCGGACGGACTGCTGCTCGAGATCGGCAGCTGCCTGCGCCTGCACCGCGGCCTCGACAACCTGTTGCGTCAGATGAGCAGCGGACTGAGCGAGCTGGGTTACGCCTATACCCATGCCTGCGCGCCCACGGCACATGGCGCGTGGCTGCTGGCGCTGGCAGGAGCGCAGGTCGTCATCCGCGAACCGGTGCGGCTGGAAAAGATCCTGGGCGCGCTGCCGGTGAACCTGCTCGAGCAGCCGCAGGAAACACTGGCCGGCCTGGAAATGGTCGGCGCGCACACCCTGGGCGACTGCACGCGCTTGCCGCGCGCCGGTCTGGCGCGCCGTTTCGGGCAGGGCTTGCTGGATGAGATCGACCGCGCACTGGGCCGGCTGCCCGAGGCGCGCGAGTTCTTCGTGCCGCCACCCAGCTTCCAGCGCCGCCTGGAATTGCCGGCGCAGGTGCATGAAGCGGAAGCGCTGATCTTTGCCGCGCGCCGTCTGTTGCCGGAACTGGAGGGCTATCTCAACCTGCGCCAGGCGGGCGTGCAGGGCTTCGAACTCGTCTGCTGCCACGAAGATGTGCCGGATACCGTAGTGAAACTGGGCTTCGTGCAGCCCACCCGGGCCATGGAACGCATGCAGCTGCTGCTGCGCGAGACCCTGGCCAGGACTGACTTGCCGGCCGCGGTCCACACCATCGTGCTCGATGCGAGTGTCATCCTGCCGCTCACGGGGAGGAACGCGGACATGTTCCAGGACGGCGCAGAGACTGGGGACGGCGACCTGCTGCTGGAACGCTTGCGCATCCGGCTGGGGAAGGAGGCGGTGTTCGGCATCGCACCCGCTTCCGACCATAGACCCGAGTTGGCCTGGCGGTTTTGCGAACCCGGCGCTGGCGCGGAGCCTCTGGCCAATCGCCAGCGCCCCCTGTGGCTGCTGCCCAAGCCGCTGTCCTGCGAGAAGGATCAACTTGCGCTCATGGCAGGGCCGGAACGCATCGAGAGCGGCTGGTGGGACGGCATGGATGCGGCGCGCGACTATTACGTGGCGCAGGGCCGCAACGGTTCGCGGCTGTGGGTGTACTGCGATCGGGCGAGCGGTGGGTGGTTCGTGCATGGCCTGTTCGCTTGAATCAACTTTCCCTCTCCCTTGCAGGGAGAGGGCTAGGGAGAGGGTAGAAGCTACGCATTCAATCCCTCTCCCCCAGCCCCTCTCCCGCAAGCGGGCGAGGGGAGTGATGAGTTATCGTTGACATGGATGCTTACGCCGAACTCCACTGCCTCTCCAACTTCACCTTCCTGCGCGGCGCATCGCATGCGGAAGAGCTAGTGACGCGTGCCCATGAACTGGGCTATGCGGCGCTGGCCATCACCGACGAATGCTCGCTGGCGGGCAGCGTGCGCGCCCATGTGGCGGCGAAGGCCTGCGGCCTGAAGCTGATCACGGGCAGCGAGATCCGTTTCGCGGAGGGCCTGCGCGTCGTGCTGCTGGCGACAGACCGAACGGGCTACGGCAACCTGTCGGCATTGATCACATTGGGGCGCCGCAACGCCGGCAAGGGCAGTTACAGTCTTGCGCTCGACGATATCCAGGATGGCCTGCCCGGTTGCCTCGCACTGTTGCTGGCTGATCCGCCGCCTTCCCTGGAACAGGCACGACAGATCGCGACAGTTTTTCCCGGACGAGCATGGCTGGCGGTGGAACTGTTCCGCGATGCTGGCGACAAGGAACGGCTGTCCACATTGGCAAAACTGGGAGAGGCGGCGGACTTGCCGCTGGTGGCGGCAGGCGACGTACACATGCATGTCGCAGAGCGTCGCGCCTTGCAGGACACGCTTACTGCGATCCGCCTCGGCGTGCCGGTGTCCGATGCAGGGGCTGCGCTGTATCCGAACGGCGAGCGCCATCTGCGCGCACCTGCCGACCTGGCGCAACTCTATCCTTCGCACTTGCTGGAACAGACTCTGGTCATCGCGGATCGCTGCAACTTCTCGCTCGACGAGTTGCGCTACGAGTATCCCGAAGAGGTCGTCCCCCAAGGAGAAACGGCCATCTCCCATCTGCGCAGCCTGACCGAGGCGGGGCTGGTGCGGCGCTTTCCGGAGGGCGTGCCGGCCAAGGTGCGCGCCATGATCGAATACGAACTGGCGCTCATCGCGGAGCTCAGGTACGAGCCGTTCTTCCTCACCGTGCACGACATCGTGCAATTCGCCCGCAGCCGCGGCATCCTGTGCCAGGGGCGCGGCTCCGCAGCCAACTCCGCGGTATGTTACGCACTGCACATCACCGAAGTGAATCCGGCGTGCATGGAGATGCTGTTCGAGCGTTTCCTTTCCAGGGAGCGCAACGAGCCGCCGGACATCGACGTGGATTTCGAGCACGACCGCCGCGAGGAGGTGATCCAGTATCTCTACGCCAAATACGGACGCGAGCGCGCGGCACTGGCCGCCACCGTCATCAGCTACCGGCCCAAGAGCGCCATGCGCGACGTGGGCAAGGCGCTGGGCTTCGACCTGGAGCAGGTGGACCGGCTGGCCAAATCCATGTCGTGGTGGGATGGGCGCCAGGTGCTGCCGCAACGGCTGGCGGAGGCGGGCTTCGATCCTTCCAACCTAAAAGTAAGCCTGCTGATGCAATTGGTCGAGGAGCTGATGGGTTTTCCACGCCACCTGTCGCAGCACGTGGGCGGCTTCGTGATCGCGCGCGGCCAGCTGTCGCAGCTGGTGCCGATCGAGAACGCGGCGATGGCCGAGCGCACCATCATCCAGTGGGACAAGGACGACCTCGATGCGCTGGGACTACTGAAGGTGGACGTGCTGGCGCTGGGCATGCTCACCGCCATCCGCCGCGCGCTGGACGAGGTGAGCCGCTTGCGCGGCCACTCTTTTACGATGGCGGATGTGCCGCGCGAAGACCCGGCGGTGTACGAGATGATAGGCCACGCCGACACGGTGGGCGTGTTCCAGATCGAGTCGCGCGCGCAGATGTCCATGCTGCCGCGCATGCAACCAAGAAATTTCTACGACCTGGTGATCGAGGTGGCCATCGTGCGCCCGGGGCCGATCCAGGGCGGCATGGTGCATCCCTATCTGCGCCGCCGCGAGGGCGTGGAGCCGGTGAGCAACCCGAGCGAGGCGGTGCGAGGTGAGCTGCAACGCACGCTGGGCGTGCCCATCTTCCAGGAGCAGGTGATGCAACTCGCGGTGGTGGCGGCCGGGTTCACCCCCGGTGAAGCCGATCAGGTGCGGCGCTCCATGGCGGCATGGCAGCGCCGGGGCGGGCTGGAGCACTTCGAGCGCCGCCTCATCGACGGCATGCGCGAGCGCGGCTATCAGGAGGAATTCGCGCGGCAGATATTCCAGCAGATCCTGGGCTTCGGCGAATACGGTTTTCCCGAGTCGCATGCGGCGAGTTTCGCGCTGCTGGTCTATATCTCGGCCTGGCTCAAGTGTCATGAACCGGCGGCATTCGCCTGCGCGCTGCTGAACAGCCAGCCGATGGGCTTCTATGCGCCGGCCCAGCTGGTGCAGGACGCACGCCGTCACGACGTGGAGGTGCTGGCGGTGGATGTGGCCGCGAGCGAGTGGGATTGCACTCTGGAAAGAACGGATGGACAGAACCCGGCGCTGCGCCTCGGCCTGCGCATGGTGAACGGGCTTTCTGTGGAAGGCGCACTGCGCATCACCGAGGCGCGCGCAATGCGAGGATTCTCCAGTGTGGAGGACCTGGCGATGCGTTGCGAACTGGAACAGCGCGACCTCAAGAGCCTGGCCGCTGCCGGCGCCCAGGCCAGCCTGGCCGGGCACCGGCGGCAAGCCTACTGGGATGTGGCCGGCATCGAGCAGGGCACTCCGCTGGAACTGGCCCAGGTCGAAGAAGTTCAACCAACGCTGTTCCCGCTGACCGAAGGGCAGAACCTCGCCGCCGACTACGCCAGCGTGGGGCTCACTCTGGGCAGGCATCCGCTGGCGCTGCTGCGCGACACTCTCCGCGCGCAACGATTGGTCACCGCCGCGGAGTTGCGCACGTTTCCCCATGGACGGCTCACGCGTGCCGCAGGTCTGGTGATCGGTCGCCAGCGCCCCGGAACCGCGAGCGGAGTGACCTTCCTCACTCTGGAGGACGAGACCGGACAGATCAACGTCGTGGTGTGGCGCGACCTCGGCGAACGGCAACGGCGCGAGCTGCTGGGTTCACGGCTGCTGGCGGTGTACGGCGTGCTGGAGCGGCAGGGCGAGGTGGCGCATCTCATTGCGGGACATTTGAAGGATCTGACGCCTCTGCTTGGCGACCTGGT
>JBQGEN010000176.1:0-4787 GCA_052039615.1 Sideroxyarcus sp.
GCAGGCGTTGCCGCTGGACGTGATGCAAAGCCCCCTCGCGGCGCAGTTCAAGACCTGGCACGCCGTTTCCGGCGTGCTCTATCTGGTGCAGAGCCTGCTCGGCATCGCGCTGGTGCTCAGTTCAAACACTGCAGAGAATTAGCATCCGGCCCGTGGCTGGCTAGGCCGTTTGGCATATTGACCCTGGGGGACGGGCGGTTTAGTGTCCGCACGTTCCAATCCAGCAAGGGGGAAGCAAACGATGCGCTACGTATTCCTGGTGTTGCTCATGAGCGCCGTGATGATCGGGCTGATCACCTGGTCCAGCCGGCCGGACCTGATCGAGAAGCAGTACGACCGGGTGGCCGCGCCCATCGAACAGCATTTCGCCGAGAAACGCGCCGCCGCCTGGCAGGCCGCCAAGGAGCAGGCATGGCACAAATGGATGGCGCGCGCGCGTCTGCCCGGCGAATGCATACAACCCGCCAGCGCGTTGCGCTCCCTCGAATGCCAGAACGTGATGCAGTCGCAGGCCGATTCCTTCGAGCGCGACTGGAAGAGCCGGATCGCCAGCGGCTGGCGGCCGGAGGGAGTGGATTAAGCCAGCGACGATCATATTCACCCGTGTTCCGATCCATTCCGTATCAACACAGTTGACACCCTCCGAAAAGGCCCGCTACAGTTAGCCAATTGCACTTTCGCCGCTGGCACTTCGCACCGCAAGCACGGTGCATGGCCTATGGCGAAACACCCAGAACAGGAGCGCTGGCGCAAAGAATATTCCTGCAAAGACAGGGAGCGTGGCTGGCGGTTCGCTTGCGATCTGGATCATTCCTATTTTTTCCCGCGCCAGTGATCTGCGACTGCCCATCCGCGGGCGAGGGCACATGCGTTTCAACAATTGTCATCAAAATTCGTTAAGGGGAAATTCATCATGAATTTGAATACTGTTTCACAGAGCTTCTTTCGGGGCTTCTTCATTGCCCTTATTGCAGCATTCGCTTTGGCCGCTTGCTCGGGAGGAGGTAGCAGCGGAAGCACAACAACAACTCCGACCTCAACCACCGGCACGATCAGTGGTGTAGTCATCGACAATTCCACCGGGACACCGATTGCCAATGCTACGGTGACCTCCGGGACGAGCACCGTTACGACCGACGCGAGTGGCGCCTACTCGCTCACCGGCCTGACAGCGTCCAGCCGCGCCGTGGTGAACATCAGCGCGACCAACTATGCCGATGGTTCGCGGATCACTGCAGTATTTGCCAACGGCACCAGCCGTGCCGATGCCGCACTGTTGCCGGTAGCCTACACTGGCACCATCGACCCCACGCTCGCTCAAACCGTAACCGTTCCCGGCTCCACCGCCTCGGTTGCACTTGCCGCCAACAGCCTCGTGACGGCCAGCAATGCACCACCTTCCGGAAACGTTTCTGTCTCGGTAACGCCGATAGATCCCTCCAGCAACCCGCAGATCATGCCCGGCGACTTCAGCACCGATGCTGGCGGGCAAATTGAGAGCTTCGGCGCACTGGACGTGACCCTGCGCGATGCGACCGGCGCCCCGCTTAACCTCGCCTCGGGCACCAGCTCCACGATCAACATCCCGGTGGCAGCCGGCACCACGCCCACGCCCACCATGGATCTGTGGTACTACGACAGCGCTACAGGCCAATGGACGCAACAAGGGACTCTGACTCTCGGCGGCACAGCCCCCAACCAGTACTACACGGGCACCGTTAGCCACTTCTCCACCTGGAACGCCGACCAGCTCTACAACACGACCTGCGTGACCGGCAGAGTCGTTGATGCCAATGGCAACGCGGTAGGCAACGCACGCGTGGACTCCGAGGGCCAAGGCTACATCGGAACTTCCCTGGCTTATTCCGCCGCTGACGGCACCTTCACCATCAGGATCAAGGCAAATTCATTCGCCATCCTCACCGCCAGCAAAGACACCGCCCTGAGCAGTAGCGAAGTGGTACTCGGCGGCGCAGCCGGCACCACCTGCACAGCAATGTCGACCGACCTCGCTCTGGGCTCCGCAACCTCCGGCTCTGCCCGAATCAAGCTGACCTGGGGCACCGACCCCAGCGACCTTGATTCGCACCTGACCGGCCCGATTGCAGGCTCCTCGACACGCTTCCACGTTTACTATGGCAACAGTGGCAGCCTGACGACATCGCCTTTTGCTCAACTGGATGTGGACGATACTTCCGGCTTCGGCCCGGAAGTGATCACGATCAGCCGCTTCACCCCAGGCGTGTATCACTACTCGGTCCATCATTATTCCGGTGTAAGCACCATTCTGGGGTCGCCAGCACGCGTGGAACTGGTCCTGAACGGCGTGACCCGCGTATTCACCCCGCCCAGCTGCGCGACCACCTCAGTGTGGGCAGTGATGGACTTGACCGTGGACAATGTCGGCAATATCAGCGTAACGCCGGTCAATACCTGCCTGACAGTAGTACCCGCCAGCACGTTCGGGAGCGGCACAACCGCGAACGGCGCCAAGCCGCCAATGGTCGGGGGCAACTGGTAATCTGTCCTAGCTAATCACACCAGTCAGCTTGAGGGCATCGCCGGAATACCCGGCGATGCCTTTTTTTATTCGCCGCGCAGAAACGAGCCCGCTCCCGGCACAAGACACGGGGAGAGGAAGGCGTGCTCTTTGGAAGAAAATGGAATAACGCGTAACGAAACAATCCCGCCGTCTAATTCAGTGTCGGCTCGCCACCCTTGGGAAACAGCACCCACATGCGCCCGGACTGCCGCATCCGGCCGGCGCGCACCGCAGCATATTCGCCGAAACCCCAGAAGAAGTCCGCGCGCACCGCGCCCCGGATCGCGCCGCCCGTGTCCTGGGCGAACATCAGACGGTTGAGCGGTTCGCTGCTGTTCGGCTGGGTGGTGGCGAGGAACACCGGCACGCCAAGCGGGATCGTGCGCGGGTCGACGGCGATGCTGTACTCGTTGGTGAGCGGCACGCCCAGGGCGCCGAGCGGCGCGGACAGCGTCTCCGGCAGCTCGCGGAAGAAGACGTAGCTGGGGTTATGCCCCAGCAGCACGAAGAGGCGATCGGGATTCTTCTCTGCCCAGTTCTTGATGCCCTGCATGGAGGCTTCTTCGGGCTTGAGTTCGCCCATGTCGATGAGCTTCTTGCCGATGGAGGCATAGGGGTGGCCGTTCTGGTCGGCGTAGCCTATCTTCACGCGCGTGCCGTCTTCCAGTTCGACCCGGCCGGAGCCCTGGATCTGCAGGAAGAACAGTTCGACCTCGTTCTCCACCCAGAACAGCTCGCGCCCCTGCAGCGCCGGCGCCAGGCCGGCATCGATCTCGGCGCGGTTGAAGTAGGGCACGACGCGCTTGCCCTGCAGGCGCCCGCGCACGCGCTGGCCGCGGAACTGTGGAAACAGTTCGCCCATGTCCACTTCGAGCATGTCTTCCGGCGGGCCGTAGACAGGATAGGCGAAACGCTCGCTGCGGGTGCGGCTGCCCTTGATCAGCGGTTCGTAATAGCCGGTGACCAGACCGGTGTCGGTGCCGTCGGGATTGAACACCTGATAGGGCCTGAACCAGGTCTCGTAGAAGGTGCGCTGCGCCATGGGGTCGTCCTTCTCCACCTTCCCCGCCGCGGCGCAGATCGGCAACCAGAGCGGCTTGAGCCTGAGCGCGCTGCAGCTTTGCAGCAAGGCCGGCCACGAGGCGGACAGGTCCTGCGCCAGCCAGTCCGGCAACGCTTCCCATTCGCTGAGCATGAAATCGGGCGCGGGCTTGCCGACCGGGATTTTGACTTCCACGGGCGGGGGGGGCGTCTGGCAGGCCGCGAGCCACACGCTCAATGCCAGCACCAGCCAGATCGGTTTGTTCACAACCATCTCGTTCATTTCACTAATTCATTAAGCCGTTAGCCCTGAGCCCGTCGAAGGGCGGGTGGTGCGACAAGCTCACCGCGAACGGTTGGGTTGGTCAGTGTGCCTAGTGCAGCACGCGCGGCACGCTCAGCACGAATTGCGGGATCGCGACGGAGAATTCCCCGCCGTCCACCACCTGCATGCGGTAGCTGCCGGACATGGTGCCCACCTGCGTCGCCAGCACCGTGCCGCTGGTGTATTCGAAGTTCTGCCCCGGCTTGATGACCGGCTGCTCGCCCACCACGCCCTTTCCTTTCACTTCCTGCACGTGACTGTTGGAATCGGTGATGATCCAGTGGCGGCTCAGCAGCTGCACGGCATGCTCGCCCTCGTTGGTGAGCGTGATGGTGTAGGCGAATACGTGGCGGTTGTCGGCCTCATCGGACTGGTCGGCAAGGTATCTCACTTGCACGGCGACCTGGATGCGGTATTGGGAGCTATCTTCCATCGCGGCATTTCACCCCATTTTGCGCGGCATGACAAGCCGCACAGCGGCGGCGAACCGGTTTCGGGTAAAATGCCCGTTCCGAATTCAAACCCATCAAGGACTCAACCATGGATTACCAGATCGCCCCTTCGATTCTTTCCGCCAATTTCGCCAGGCTCGGCGAGGAAGTCGACAACGTACTCGCCTCCGGCGCCGACATCGTGCACTTCGACGTGATGGACAACCATTATGTTCCCAACCTGACCATCGGACCGCTGGTATGCGAGGCGCTGCGCAAGCATGGCGTGACCGCACCCATCGACGTGCACCTGATGGTCAAGCCGGTGGACCGTATCATCCCCGACTTCGCCAAGGCCGGCGCGACCTATATCACCTTCCATCCGGAAGCCTCCGAGCATATCGACCGCACCATCGGCCTGATCAAGGAAAGCGGCTGCAAAGCCGGC
>JBQGEN010000177.1:0-2016 GCA_052039615.1 Sideroxyarcus sp.
CATCAGGGCACGCGACAGGTTCTGGAAGCCGATGTCGAACATCGCGCCGTCGCCGCCGATGGCCACGACCGGCGGACACAGGCGCCACTCTTCTTCGGACAGTTGTGCCCAGTTGAAGCGCGCGAAGAAGCCGTCCTTCTCGGCCGGATCGTAGCCGCCGGCGAGCTCCAGTTCGACCTGGCGCACGGTCTTGAAGCCTTCCACCATCTTGGCCATGTGACCCTCGAACACGCCCATCGCCACCGACGGCGAATCCTGGAACAGGTGCGACGTCCACGGGAACGGATAGGGATTGAACGGGAAGGTCGAAGCCCACACCGAGGTGCAGCCGGTGGAGTTGACCACGCCCATCTCGGCGCGGCCGTTCTTGCTCGGGCCTTCCATGTAGCGCCAGCGCAGGTCCTTCATTTTTTCCAGCATCTGCGTCACGCGCTTCAGCCAGTGCGGGTCGATCGGCTGGCCCGGCTGGCTCTGCAGCAAGCTTTGCGACAGGTTGGCCAGCGTCAGGTCCTGCCCGCTGTGCGCCTGGATCGCCTGCATCATGGCCTGCGTGTCGGTGAGATCGACGCTGGAACTGAGCTTGAGGCGAATGTGGTTCTCCAGCTCGCCGATCAACTTGTCGAGCTTGGCGACGAATTTCTTCACGCGCGGCTGCATCAGCGCGGTCACGGTGCCGGTGAACAGGTGGATGGTGCCCTTCTCGCCGCAGCCGAGGCAGGCGCCGTCGCCGCTGACCATGGACATGTAGTTGTGCTTGTCCAGCAGCAGCGTCTCCAGCGCGCCGACCTTTTCATCCAGATCGTCGATGCGGCTGAATTGCGCCGGCGTGGTGGGCAGGTCGAGCCAGAAGCGCCAGTCGTCGCGCAGCGTCTCCACGCTCTCCGTGGTCTGGGTGACCATGGTCAGCGCGTTGTCGGCGCACACGTCCACGCACAGCGCGCAGCCCTTGCAGGTGTAGGGATTGATGGTGATGGAGAACAGGCCGCCAGCGCCCTTTTCCTTCTTCTCCTTCTGCGTCCAGTACGGCTTGGTGGTGGCGAACTTGAAGCCGCCGATGGCCTCGCGCAGCAGGTTCAGTTCCGCTTCCAGACGGCCGCGATCGTCGCCCTGGGTCGTATCCTCGGCGAAGGCTTCCGTGATGGCGTTGGCCAGCAGCGCGCGCACGTCGAGACCGTCCTTATCCAGCATGCCGCGCAGCTTCTTGTCGATGGCGCGGCTGAACTTGCGCAGGAAGCGCGTCGGCCGTCCGCCGATCTCGATGTTCTGGATCGCGGTGTTGAGCACGTCGGTGGTCGTCGAGACCAGGCCGGGGATGGCGCTGTCCGGGCACTGCGTGAAGCACTCGCCGCAGGCGGTGCAGTTCTCGGCGTTCCATTCCGGATGCTCGAAACGCACGCCGGTCATGTCGCGATACACGCCGGTGACGGCGGGGATCACCGACAGGCCCATGAACGGATCGACCAGATTGTCGGAACCCTGTCCCTTCATGTAGAAGCTGCCGGTCTGTTCCCAGAAGCGATGGATGTCGCTGACGCCGCCGTCGCCTTCCGGCAGGGACTTCAGCATCACCGGCAGGCTGGGCGCGGGCTTGGCTACCGCCTTGGCGCGCTGGCCGACCTTCATCTGCTCGGGCTTGATCTCGAAGACCTCCTCATAGCCGCGGCGCACCACGCGCAGGTTGTCCTCGACGATGCGCTTGCCCTTCTTGCCGAACTTCGCTTCGAGCTGGTTCTCGATGGCGGAGAACAATTTCTCCTCGGTCAGCCCCGCGCGCTCCTTCACGTCGGAAGCATGGAAGAACGCGCCCTGGAAGGCGTTGCCCTGCATGCGCAGCTGCAGGTCGGGGTTGCTCGACTCCTCGCGCGCGATCTTGAACGCGTCGAGATAGAACACGCGGATCTTGTTGTCCACGATGTACTTCTGCGTCTGCATCGGGAAGCTCTGCCACAGCGCCTCGGCGCTGCCGAGGTTGCTCTGGATGATGAACACGCCGCCCTGGCTCAGGCCTTCCAGCGC
>JBQGEN010000178.1:0-2303 GCA_052039615.1 Sideroxyarcus sp.
TTGTCTTCAGCTCGGCCATGTCAGAACGACTCCGTCGCTTTGGTGATGCGGGTCTGGAAGAAGCCGTACACCAGCAGGATCAGGAAGATCACGGTCGAGTAGGCCGCGGCGTAGGCGTACTGGTACTGCTCGAAGGCGATCTTGTAGGCCTTGGTCACCAGTATCTCGTTGGCGCCGGACGGCTCGCCGCCGGAGACCAGGAAAATGATGTTGAACATGTTGAAGGTCCACACCACCGACAGCACGATGGCCGGGATCAGCGTCGGTTTCAATAGCGGCAAGGTGATATGGCGCAGGCGCTGCCAGCGGCTCGCCCCCTCCACCTCGGCGGCTTCATACATCTCCTTGGGGATGGATTGCAGCGCGCCCAGTATCACCACCATCATGAACGGGAAACTCAGCCAGCCGTTGGTCGCCAGTCCGGTGAGGAAGGAACTGAACACGCCGTCGAACCATGCGACGGGTTCCAGGCCGAACATCTGCAGCACCTGGTTGATGACGCCGAACTGCGGATGGAACATGCCGCGCCAGACCAGCGCCGTGATGTAGTTGGGGATGGCCCAGGGCAGGATCAGCAGCACGCGGTAGATGGCCTTGCCGCGCAGGCCGTCGGTGTTCAGCGCCATCGCCAGGAAGAAGCCGACGCTGACGCCGACCGTGACGTTGGTGATGGTCCAGATCACGGTGACCATCAGGGTCCAGTAGAAATTCTGGTAGTTCCAGATGATGCCTTCTGCAGTGTCCTGGTAGATATTGAAGTCGCCAAGGATGGATTTGAAATTGCCCCAGCCGATCAGGCGATCCAGGAACGGCAGCGACTCGTTGAACAGCGTGGTGTCGGTGAACGCCAGCGTGATGCCGTAGGAGAACGGGAAGAACACCAGCACCAGCATGCCGATCATGGCGGGCGCCACGTAGATGTAGGCATAGATGTGCTCCCTGAACGCGGCATAGGCGCGCCCCGCATAGCCGTAGAGGAAGAACAGCAACACCGCCGCCGCGAGCAGATCGATGGCCCACAGGATGGGCCGGATGAACGCGGCGCGCCGGGCAAGCTGCTTCGTCTCGGCTTCTTCCACGATGCTGCCGTCGACGGCGATGACGCCGCGCGGCCGCTCGTAGTCGTCGGTGTCCCACCGGTTCGCGCCGGCCGGTTCGCGCGACAGCACCAGATAGCCCAGACGGTCGAGCTGCTCCGCGCTGGCAAGGTATTGTGTGGCGACCGCATGGTTGTCCTGCATCTGGACCTGTTCCAGCCGCCCGGTCTGCAGTTGCTGGTAGAACAGCACGATCAGCAGGAACACGGCCAGCGCAAGCAGCTTGGCCGGATCGAGTCTCCTCTCCGGGTGCAGGCGCAGCGCTGCGCCCGCCAGCGCTGCCGCCAACAGCAGCAGCACCGGCAGAGAAACCGGGGACGGCGCCACCTCGCTGCCGACATCCGCGGCGTTGAACTGCATCTGCAGGATGCCCGCGAATTCGCCGCCCGCCAGGTAAGGCAGGGTCACCACCAGGCGGCCCTCGCCCATCTCGTCGATCTGGATGGTCTTCTTGCGCACCACCTCCTCGCCGCGATTGGTCTCGCGCGCGGTGCGGATCAGGTTGCTCAGATCGTACAGCGGTTTCTCGTCGCGCTTGAGCTGGCGCGGCGCGTCGTCACCGGGACGGGTCGAGGCCAGCAGCTGGGTGCCGGCGACGACGATGACGGACTCGATGCGCGGGTCGAGCTTCTGCATCTCGCCCACCCGCTTGCGCGTGGCCGTGGCATCGGCGTCGGCAACCGCCAGCACCAGCGCGTTCGCCTGCAGCACGGCCAGCCGATGCCGCTGCAACAGGTGCAGATCGGCCTCTTCCGCGGCGAACAGCCAGCTGCCGAGCACCAGCGCAAGCAGCATGGCGACGGCCATGCCCAAGAGTGCGGAGCGCCTGAGGTGTTCGGTTATGGTCATGGCCGTGTCGTGTCGGGATGCGGGGGATCAGCGCCCCTTGCGCAGCGCGTTGATGCTCTCCTGCACCATTTTCGACGCTTCCTTGATCGCAGCTTCCGGCGTGGCGTTGCCCTTGACCACCTTGTTCATCGCGGTGGTCGCTGGCGACCACACCATGGTCATCTCCGCGCGGTTGGGCATCGGTTCGGCGCTGCTCAACTGGTCGTGGAACGCGTTGAGTACGACATCGCCGGTGACGCGCTTGTCCTTGTAGATCGCAGCGTTGGTATGCAGCTGGC
Source organism: Sideroxyarcus sp. (assembly GCA_052039615.1). Lineage (GTDB taxonomy): Bacteria > Pseudomonadota > Gammaproteobacteria > Burkholderiales > Gallionellaceae > Sideroxyarcus. The sequence goes on from JBQGEN010000178.1 coordinate 2,225, forward strand.
GGCCCTCCAGCGCCAGGACCAGGCCGGCTTCTTCCGAAGCCAGGAATTTGGCGAAGTCGTAGGCCATCTCTTTCTGCTT
>JBQGEN010000179.1:0-2165 GCA_052039615.1 Sideroxyarcus sp.
GCTGGGCCAGCAGCTCGGGCTGGGGCTCGACGACCTCGGGAAAGCGTGCCTCCACCCCCTGGGCCATGCGCTGAGGGTACTGTTGGCGGGTGCTTGTGAGCAGCGACGGCTAGCGGGGGTTTACGGCGCTCTGCAGTGCAAAACATCATAAGTCTCACAGCCACAAGGTATTAATGGTTCCAAGGATGTATTACCCTACTCGCTTTTAGTAATCTCTTAGTTTTTACAAATACTTCTGGACAGAAAATAATAGATGTATTACCCTCCCAATATGCCAAGCCTGATTACCAAGTGGAAAAAAGGCAAACCGTATCTTTACTGGGTCCGCTCCGCCCGCGTCAAGGGCCAATCTCGCATTGTCGAGCAGATTTATCTGGGTCCTCAGGAGCGGGTCATGGAGCAAATCCGTGTCCAGCGGACTGCCTCTGCTCCCCAAGGGGCCATGCCCACGCTCCACACCGTGCAGACCCGGGAGTTTGGGGCCTCGGCACTGTTCTATGCCGTGGCGCAGGAACTGGGGCTCCTTGAGCTGATCAATGCCTACGTTCCACCCGCCCCGCCAGGGCGGCGCACCTCGCTGTCGGTGGGCCACTACCTCCTCCTCGCGGCTCTCAACCGTGCGACCTGGCCCAAAAGCAAGCGGGCCTTCGCCGAGTGGTATCAGAGCACGGTCCTGGCCCGTTTGGTACCCGCTGCCGCCGAGGAGTTGAGCAGTCAACGCTTCTGGGATCATATGGACGTGTTTGAGGAGGCCCACTTTGCCCCCCTCCAGGAGGCGTTGCTGGCGCGGATTCGTGAGCGTTTCCCCCTGGGAGAGCGGTTTCTGGTCTATGATACCACCAACTACTATACCTTCATTCATACCTTTAATAGCCGGCCCAGCCTCCCACAGCGTGGCAGAAACAAGCAGAAGCGCGCTGACCTGCGTCAGCTCTCCTTGGCCCTGGTGGTGGATGAGGAGCAGGGTCTGCCCCTCTACTACCGCTGCTATGAGGGCAATACTCCAGATGTCGTCGCCTTGGGGGCGAGCCTGGAGGGGATGCTCGGTCCATTCTGCCCTCAGCACGCTTCTCCCCACCTCACGCTGGTCCTCGACAAGGGCAACGTCTCCCGCGACAACTTCACGGCCCTCTCCAAGGCCCATTTCTCCTTCCTTGCTGCCATCCCGGCCGGCTGGGTCCGCCAGCACGCCCAGGGCTCCTTGAAGGCGTATCAGCCTCTGTCCCTGCCCGATGGGAGACGGGTCAAAGTGTACGCCCAGCCCCAGGCGAGGCTGTTAGGGATTGAGGGCAAACTCCTGGTGAGCTTTAGCCCCCGTTTTTATCGGCGGCAGGTGCGGACGCTGGATATGCTCCAGCGCAAAGCCGACCAGAAACTGCACACCCTCCAAACGACCATCCAGGAGGCCGTGGCGCGCCACCGGCCCCGCACAGAGCAGGCCGTGAGACGCGCGCTGGGCCGGGCGCTGCGCCCGGATCGGCTCACGGATTTTTGCTCTCCGACGCTCCGGCTGCATCACGGGGCTGTCGAGGCGCTGAGCTGGGAGTGGGATAGGCGCAAGAAACGCGCGATCAAACATGGCACCTTTGGGCGCACAGTCCTGTTTACAGATCGTCGGGAGCTGAGCGATCAACGCATGGTGGTGGCCTACCGGAGCCAGGCGAAGGTAGAAGAGATGTTCCGCATCAGCAAAAGCCGGCGTCCTGGGGTGTGGTGGCCGGCGTATCACTGGACGGATAGCAAACTGTTGGTCCATGCCCTCTACTGCTTTCTGGCTCTGCTGTTGATTCGGATCGTCTTGCTTCGACTCCAAGAGCGACACCTGGTGCTCGGCGTCGACTTCCTGCTAGAACGCCTCAGGGGCATGCAGGAAGCCCTGGTCGTGTATGCCAATGGTGCAGCACAACGGGTGCTGACCCAGCGCAGCCCGGAGCAGGAGGAACTGTTTGTTGCCCTCAACTTAAGACCCTTGGCAGAGCAGTTGGGTAATACAGTGCTCGATCTCTGAAGTCCTTGAGGAATAAGGACTTGACCCCCTTCTAATTTCTTCTCACCGTAAACTCCCGCTAGTACCGGGGAAGGTGGGGAACCGCGACCCACGGGACCCACGGGAGGGAGCGCAGCGAGACTAGCTGTTGTACTTGCAGGTGTAAGTCCTGCCGGCG
>JBQGEN010000180.1:0-3387 GCA_052039615.1 Sideroxyarcus sp.
GTTCCATCATAAAGTATGGTTTGTCTCATTACTTTAGGTATCCATACACTATCAAGATATAGAACTATCTTTTGTTGGCCATATTTAGGAATTAATTGAGCTATCTCAGAAGGCTCTATAATTTGATGACTATTTTGAAACTTCTCAAAAGCGTACCTCAAATTTGCCAGCTTACTTTCATCGTAGTAAGTCGTGTAGATCTCAAACAGAATTGCAACTGAAATGGAGTCTGGCCATCCTTCAGGATCGTCAAGTGCTGCCACCATTTCTTTAACAGGAAGAATGTTTGCCACATATGGGTGATCTGCATATGTTGAAACAACTGCATCAATTGCCTCTTCTAGGCGATTAGATTTCATCAACGCAAGCGCAATACCACTACCTGCTCTTAAGCGTTCATTATTGGGAGCATTTTCAATCAACCAACGGAAGTGGCTTATTGCATCACCATACGCTTCGGTAGTCATGCAATGCATTGCCAAGTACTTTTCCTGCCGCGTTTTGCTTATTGGCAATGAAGAGTTAATTTCTCCTGTAGTTACAGCCTCATATGTCGCATGTGTGAAAGGGAATAGTTCTGTTAACCGAACATCCTTCAGGATTGCCTCTTTAGCCTCACCATTTGCCGCCACCGCGCTAAATGGACTTGTATACGGATCTAGTACAAATATATGTCTGAGCTCAGGGGAAGGATATACGGACTGTTCATCACGCAATTCATGGAGCACCACCGCCATCAAATATTTGGCCCATTCATGACAATAAAATCGCTCTGAAAGAGTGACTATATTGAATGCAGCTGCATATGTGTTTTCTGACATTTCCAAAACGACTTGAAGGCTTTCCAGTGAGTCTTTCAGCACCCCTCCCTTATAGGGCTGCTGTACATTTTTCTGCATGCAAGACTTCAGTCTTAGAACTTGAATTGCCATGTCGCCTGGCGATTTGCTCAAATATTGTTCAGCTTCTCTTATTACGGAATCGTATTCTCCCTTTGTGTAGCTCTCGATTAGAGATGCCCTGCTTATATCTTCCTCACTATCAATCTGAGGAATTAATCCTACCCCCCTCATGACACTATGGAGCCGACGGTCACCTGTCACCTTAAGTAACGCAACCAATGGCTTCTTAATAGATGGCAACATTTCTGCCGGAATAGCTTCAAACCTCGCAGCAGATTGAAGAATTAGAATTAATGTTTCGTAATAATCAATAACGCATGACTGTGATTCTAGAAACAATGTAGAAGCTACATCCTTGGTTAATATTTGAGGAAGCTCAAATATCTTTGCTCGTAAATAGCTTTCAATCTCAGGACCGACATCCTGGCTTTCAATAATGCGCGAGAACTCATTTTTCAAGTGGCCCTTGAGTCCTGTTGCTTCGGTTCGTCTTCCTATGAACCAAATAATCCAACTCATTAACCAATTGTCTTTGCATTCATCCCGATATTCTTGAGTTAGTTTCCTTGCGCCTTCTATGCCATCCCAATGTTGCATAGTGGCAAGCTCGTTTTGTATTAACCAAACTGAGTATCCAAATCTACTTCGTACTTCTTTCAAAATATTCTCAGTTTCCGTTTTTGCATCAGAAAGCAAGAGGCGTTCAAATTCATTGCGAAGTTGAGCAAATATTTTTAATTCATCACCAAACTGAAGACAGCGGCAAATTGCCCATATCACTTCAGATAGCGTGTCCGCAGATTTTAATAGTGCTGGTTTAGAAAATAAGTTAGAGGGGTTAGTTGGAAATGCTGGCCCGTGAATAAACTCAAGACTATTCTGACTCCTAAAAACTCTTGGAAATAGTTGAAACAACTGCTCCCCAGATGATTTATGTTTAAGGTCATACACCCCAAGCAAGGCTTGATCCCCCTTGAAATACAGGGCAGTTGATAATTTCCCCACAACCCGATCAATCTGTGATGACTTGGGATTTTTAGCTCGCTTTGTCTTTTTGTGATTCCGATCAGTTCTAGCCATATGTTCAAACTTATTCTGAATTATCGATAGCAGCTATTCGCGGACGCTATCACAGTACGTCCGCACTCCCTAGATAATTGTCGACAACCGGATGTATTGTCAAAATTTCGTTCTACAAATAGCGTACCAACTCAAAAAATCGACCTGCATCTCTGCAAGTAGTTGTTTTATTGGCGGGCCATCGCGGACTTGAACCGCGACCCAAAGGATTATGAGTCCTCTGTTGGCCGCATAGCTGCCATTTCCCAATTTAATAATACTGGCCGCCATGGCCGAGAACCGGCCCTCCAAGCACTTAGACTGTGTAACCGCTCGAGGTAAGTTCTGCCTGTCGCCACCGTCAGCTTCATACAATTCGGTTTCGAATTGCATGAAAGGAGGCCGCAAAATCGCTTGCTGCGATCTGGCAGATTGTGTCGGCTCAAGTTTGAGCTAATACGAATTGGAAACGATTCATCCTTTCCAGTAACCATGCAGCATGCCCAGCCGCCGCTTCAGCCACAACGGCAGGCGCGCTTCCGCCTTGCCCAGCCGGTAGCCGGCCAGCTTGAGCAGGGTGCGCAGCCAGGCGGATGGCAGCAGGTGCGGCGCATGTTTCCACAGGTACGCCGTTTCCGAGCGCACGAAGCGCAGGCCCTCCCCTTCCGGCCTGCCGAATTTCTCCAGCAGCCACGGCTCGCGCGCGTGCAGCACGCCGATGTCGAAATAGCGCTGGAACTCCTGCACCATGCCGTAATCGTGCGAGTGATGCACCGCGGCATCGGCGCGGTAGGCCAGCTTCCAGCCGGACAGCAGCATGCGCGCGGCCACGCACATGTCCTCGCCGAAGATCACGTCGTGCGGGAATCCGCCGACGGACATCAGTGCGGATCTGCGGTAGGCCGCGAACGAATTGGACAGGTACACCGTCTTGACCCCCAGTGCAACGATGTCGGCAGCCGACCTGACCGCGCTGGCATCCGGGTAGTTGAACAGCCGTGCATGCGCACCGATGGGGCCGGCGTCCCTGTGCGGCAGTTGCCTGCCGCACACCGCGCCGACCTGCGGGTCGTCGAAGGCCGCCAGCAGCCTGACGATCGCATCGGGCGTCGCGAGGATGGCGTCCTGCGTGAGGAATACCACGAACTCCGCACCCGACAACATCCCGGCCGCCATCTGGCGCGTCCCGCCGTGGTTGAACGCGGTAGGCGGTATCGTATGTATCGCGATCCCGGCCTCTGCCGCCAGCGCGCGCGTGGCATCGCTCGAACTCGAATCGATCGCCAGGGTATGTGGCGTTTCGAACTGGGCCGACCATGCCGCCAGCCAGCGCGACCATGACGCTCCCGCATTCAGGGTGGGGACACACACAGCGACTTTTTCAATATCCATGATCATCTCAGTCAAGGTCACGTTCATCGGGTGC
>JBQGEN010000181.1:0-6271 GCA_052039615.1 Sideroxyarcus sp.
TCCGACGCCAGCAGGCCGTTGGCCACGCTCTCCGCGCGCGTCGCCCCGCCGCAGTAGAGCGGAGCCAGTTTGTCGGCACAATGCGACCAGTCGTAGCGCGCGAAATGTTCGTCGTCCGGCGCCAGCACCACGAACACTGTCTTGATGTCGGGGTTGGCGCACAAGATGGACAGCGCATGCCAGATCATCGGCCGGCCGGCCAGATCGAGATATTGCTTGGGCAATTCGTTGCCCATGCGAGCGCCGAAACCGGCGGCGGGAACCAAGGCATAAAATTCTGTCACACAAGCTCCTTCAGGGCGCCGTCCAGTTGTTGTTCTACACGATCCAGTGCAGCCTGCAATTCTGCCACGAGTCGATGCACTTTCTCCCATTTTTCCTCATTGATCGTCTCCAGACGCTCGCACAGCGAGGAAAAATGATAAGCCCCGACCATGAACGCCGGAGAGCGCAAATGGTGTCCCCACTGCTTCAGCGCCCTGCTGTCCCGCGACTGCAGGGCGGCTTCCACGTTCACCACATCGGCGCGCGCCATGTGCAGGAACTTGCGCACGAACTCGCTGACCTTGTCGCGATCCTGCCCCAGCCTTTCATACAGGTCAGACAGTTCCAGAACTGCCATTTCGGTGCGCGCCATCGGCAACGTTTCGGTCGGGGGAACCCGGACCGGCGCGGCGCCCCCGCTCAGCCAGCGGGCGATCACTGCATACAATTGTGACGGATGCACCGGCTTGCTGATAAAGTCATTCATGCCCGCCGCCAGGCATTGCTCCCGGTCTTCCCTGAATGCGCCCGCTGTCATCGCAATGACAGGCAGTTTCGCCCAGGCGGGGTTGCTGCGTATCTGGCGGGTCGCTTCAAGACCATCCATATCCGGCATCTGCACGTCCATCAGCACGCAGTCGAACGTGTCTTGCCGCAGCCATTCCAGCGCCTCCAAACCAGTATTGGCCACCCGCACGACCACGCCCACCTTGGCCAGGAACTCAGTCGCCACCTCCTGATTGAACGGATTGTTCTCGGCCAGCAGCACCCTGACACCCTGCAGCTTGTACATCTGCTCGGTCACGATGCCGGGCAACGTCTCCTTCTGCAGCTCGACTTGCGGAGCGCGCAGCAGATGCAAGGTGAACCAGAACACGCTGCCCTGCTCCTCCCTGCTGCGCACCCCGATCTCCCCGCCCATCATCTCGACCAGCCGTTTGCAGATGCTCAGCCCGAGGCCGCTGCCGCCGAACTGCCGCGTGGTGGACATATCGGCCTGCTGGAATGGCCGGAACAATCGCGCCATCACGGCTTCGCTCATGCCGATGCCGCTATCCCCGACTTCAAAGCGCAGCCCGACGCCGTCGTCGTCCACCGTTTCCGATACACGCACCACCACCTCGCCGCGCGTGGTGAATTTGACGGCGTTGTCGATGAGGTTGATCAGCACCTGGCGGATGCGCAAGGCATCGCCGCGCAAACGGGACAACTGCGGCGCACACTCGACCCGCAACGCGATCCCCTTGGCGCGCGCGCGCTCGATGTGCAGGTTGATCACGCTTTCGACCAGTGCGCCCAGATCGAAATCGGTGGTTTCGATCTCCAGCTTGCCTGCTTCGATCTTGGAGAAATCCAGGATGTCGTCGATGATGCGCAGCAGCAGCTCTCCCGATTCCTCGATCTTTTCCAGATAACCGTGCAGCTTGCCTTCCGGCGCGATATCCAGAGCCAAACGAGCCATGCCGAGCACGCTGTTCATGGGGGTGCGTATCTCGTGGCTCATGTTCGCCATGAAAGCGCTCTTGGTACGCAGTAGCGCCTGCAGCGCTTCTTCGCGCGCCTGCTGCTCGGTGATATCCGTGGACACGCCGACCATCCCCACCACCTGACCGGCGCTGTCATGCAGCTTCACCTTGGTCACTGCCATCCGGTGCGGCTTGCCGTCGACCAGGATGAGCGTCTCCTGCGAGTGATGGATGCCGTCGCCTTGCAGGCATTCGCGATCGGAGCGCAGGCACTGTTCCGCCATGCCGGGTTCGAATACATCGTGCAAGGTGCTCGCGCTGAGGAAGCGTTCCTCCGGTATCCCCAATGATTCGCAGAAGGACTTGTTGACGAAGCGGTAACGGCCGTTCACATCCACCAGCCAAATGCCGGCCGGGGCATTGTCCAGCACGGCTTGCAGCTTGCTCTCGCTCAAGTGCAGGGCCTCTTCCTTCTGCGCCAATGCGTTCTGCTGCTCCAGCGCGCGCAGCGTGCCGCGTGCCAACAGCCAGGTGAACAGCGCCAGCAATATGCTGGCCGGGATGCCGGCCCACAGGATCAGCGCGGAACGGTCGTCTTTCGATATCGCCATCGCGTCGGGCAAGGCATGGGCGACCAGCGTCCAGGTATAGCCGCCGATATCCACCCGGCGCGCCGCCGTCAGCATTGCGACAGCCGAATCCCCGCCCACCCGGTCCCGTTCGCCATCCTCCTGTTGTCCGGCATCGAACATGTCATCGCCGTCATAGATATCGATGGCGACCTGGTTTGCGTCGAGCGCGAATTCCCCGAGTATGCTTTCCATGTCGAGCGAGGCGAACACCCAGCCATCCAGTTCGCTCCGCCAGTTGGCGTGATCGCCATGGACGTCCCAATCGCGATCATCATGCCGGTAAACCGGCCAGTACAGGCGCAAGCCGGTCTGGGCCTCGGCCTCATTTTCGCCCAGCAGCCGGATCTTGTTGGAGATCGCCAGGCCGCCGGACCGTGCGGCGAGATCCAGCGCCTCGCGCCGCAGAGGATCGAGATAGATATCGCGTCCCAGCGCTGCCCGGTTCTCGGCAGTTGCCGGTTCGATCAGCGTGGTCACTGCGCGCAATGCATCCGGGCTGCGAACATCCGGTTTGGCGGCGATGTAGCCCACCGAACCTATCTCCGGAGTCTGCTCACGCAGGTGCAAGCTCGCTATGAATCGTCTGAATTCATCGGACTCGACACGGTTGGAGGATACGAACAGGCCCTCGGCCGCATGCAGCATCTGTTCGTACATCTCAAAATGCTGCCGGAAACGCGCTACCGCCTGGTCAGTCTTGTTCTGGAAGGTCGAGCGCACTTCGTCCTGCACATCGCGTCGCTCTTTCTGCCACAGATAATAGGTGACGCTCCAACCGATGAGCAGCACGCACAGCGCAAACAGCACGGAACCCGCGCGCCATTTATTCAACAGCGCACCAGGCGAGTGCGGGGCGGCTCCCAGCGCGAACTTCCTGAAAAGTCTGATGATCTCCCTCATCGCTTCACCGCTGATAGGGGCGCAGGACGCGCATCGCTTTGGACTGCGCATCACGCAGCGCCTGCATGGACGTCTTCTCGCCCTTCAATGCCGCATACAGGGCTTCGTCGAGCACCCTGGTCACGCGCTGGTTCTCATGGGTGGAAAGCTCCGGCACGCTGTGCTGCAGCGCGGTGTGCGCGACGGCCGCCTCCGGAAAACGCTGCACATACTGCCTGAACGACGGCACGTCCCAGGCGCTCTTGCGCACGGGGATGTAGCCAGTGTCCATGCTCCAGCGCGCGGTCTGCTGCGGCGAGGTCATCCACCGGATGAACTCCAGCGCGGCCTCGCGCTGGGCGGGCGTGCTGCGTTTGAACAGGTAGAAATTGCCGCCCCCGGTCGGCGAGCCGGCGCGCCTGTGGGCGGGCAGCGCAGTCACGCCGAACTCGAACTCGGCGCGGCGCGCGATGTCCGCCAGATTGCCGCTGGTCGTCCAGATCATGGCAGCGCGCTGTGCGAGGAAATCATCCGGGGTGCTGCCCCACTCGACGACGCCGGGCGGATGCACTCCATCCACGCGCGACAAATCGATCCAGTACTGCAGCGCCTCGATCGCGGCAGGCCGGTCGAAGTAGGTTTCCGTTCCTGCCGCGTTCATCAACGTGCCGCCGTTGGTCGTCACCCAGCCCTGGAACAGCCAATAGGGAAAACCCGAGGAAGGTATCTGCACGCCCCAGCGCGTCACCTGTCCTGACGCATCGCGCACAGTCAATTGGCGTGCCATGCTGCGCATCTCGTCCCAGCTCTGCGGCGGACGCTCCGGATCCAGTCCGGCGGCGCTGAACGCGTGCTTGTTCCAGTAGAGCAGGATGGTCGAACGCTGAAAGGGGATGCCCCAGGTCTTGCCGCCGGCACGGCTATTGGCCATGAAAGCCGGCTCGAAATCATCCAGCCAACGGCGATCCCCATTTCCGGCCGCATCGAAAGGCACGATCGCATCGGCATCCAGCAGGATGTGCATATCAACGGCGAACAGCACGGCCAGAGTCGGCGGCATGCCGGCCCTGTTGGCCGCCAGCACTTTGGCCAGCGACTCCTTGTAAGTGCCCGAGTAGACCGGCTCGATGTCGATCGCAGGATGCGTAGCCTCGAATTCGGCGACGCGCTGATCGATGACGCGCGTGATCTCGCCGCCCACCGCGATCGGGTAATAGAACAGCACTTTCGCAGGCGTCTCTGGACGAGCCGATGCGCCGCCGTTGAGCAGCATCAGACACAGCAGTAACAGACCATACCGTTCAACCACGATACTCAACCCAAACCACGCGCGATGTGCGGATTTTATCGCATATCCATGATTTCTATCCCTTATAATGCGCGCCTTTGTTTCAGGCCGTTCTCATGCTGCTCACCTCCGCACATTCCCGCCCGCGCTACACCCGGCTGCACGGCTCTTCCGACGCGCTGGCACTGGCGCAATACGCAACACGACACTCGCCGCTGGTGGTCATTGCCGCCAACGCGCTGGAAGCGCAGCGGCTGGTGGAGGAGATACCGTTCTTCGAGCCTGCGCTGCGCGTGCACCTGCTGCCGGACTGGGAGACCCTGCCCTACGACCATTTCTCGCCGCACCAGGACCTGATCTCCGAGCGCCTCGCCACCCTGCACCATATCCGCATGCTCGGGCAAAAAACCACCCGCCCCTCTCCTCAATCCTCTCCCGCAAGCGGGAGAGGAGGCGAACGAGAAATGCAGTCTTCAATCTCTGCCTGCGACGTGGTCGTCGTGCCGATCACCACCGCCCTGTACCCGCTGCCGCCGGTGGAGCATCTCGCCGCCTATACCTTCTTCCTGAAGCGCGGCGAGAAGCTGGACCTGGCACAACTGCGCGAACAGCTCACCTTCGCCGGCTACAACCATGTGCAGCAGGTGCTCACCCCCGGCGAATACTGCGTGCGCGGCGGCATCGTCGACCTGTTCCCCATGGGCAGCGTGCTGCCGTTCCGCCTCGACCTGTTCGGCGACGAGATCGAGACCATCGCCACCTTCGACGTGGACACCCAGCGCACGCTGTATCCGGTGCCGGAGATCCGCCTGCTGCCCGCGCGCGAGTTCCCCATGGACGACAAGGGCCAAGCGACCTTCCGCCAGAACTTTCGGGACAGATTCGAGGGCGACCCCTCCAAGTCGCGCATCTACAAGGACGTGAGCAAGGGCATCGCCCCGGCGGGCATCGAGTACTACCTGCCGCTGTTCTTCGACAAGACCGCGACCCTGTTCGACTATCTGCCCGGGAACGCCACACTGTGCCTGCACCACGACGTGGACGAAGCCATCGCCACTTTCAGCAAGGATGCGGCTTCGCGCTACAACCTGTTGCGCGGCGATCCGCAGTGGCCGTTGCTGGAAACGAAGGAACTGTTCCTGGATGCGGAGCAGTTCTACATCCGCGCGAAGGAGTTTGCACGGATCGACATTCTTCCCTCTCCCCCAACCCCTCTCCCGCTTGCGGGAGAGGGGAGTTTGCCCCCCTCTCCCGCAAGCGGGAGAGGGAGGAGCGAAGCGGAGGGAGAGGGGCTAAACTCACCCCAACACCTTATTCCCGGCCCCACCGCCGCCATCCCTCCCATCGCCGTAGACCGCCGCGCCGAAGTCCCCACGCAGAAATTCGAGGATTTCCTGCGCGCCTACCCCGGCCGCGTGCTGCTGCTTGCCGACAGCCTCGGCCGACGCGAGATCATGTCCGGCTACCTCAAGGAATACGGCCTCGCGCCTGCCGTGTGCGAGGACTACCCCGGATTCCTCGCCGGCACAGACAAGTTCATGCTCGGCGTCGGCCCCATCCAGATCGGCTTCACCCTGCCGGATGACCAGCTCGCCATCGTCACCGAGACCGAGCTGTATGCCGCGCAGCCCAGGAGCCGCGCCAGCCGCGCCGCGAAAAAGAGCAACGTGGAAGGCATGCTGCGCGACCTGTCCGAGCTCAAGCCGGGCGACCCGGTGGTGCACGAGCAGCACGGCATCGCG
>JBQGEN010000182.1:0-2071 GCA_052039615.1 Sideroxyarcus sp.
AACGTCTGCGTCGGCTGCCATGCCTGCGTGACCAGTTGCAAGGAATGGAACACCTCCGGTTCCGCCGGCCCGCTGTGCGACGAGAATCCCTACGGCCTCAATCCGACCGGCACCTTTTTCAACCGTGTGCAGACCTTCGAGATCGGCCAGTTCCCGCACAGCGAGACGCTGCACTTCCCAAAATCCTGCCTGCATTGCGAAGATCCGCCCTGCGTGCCGGTGTGCCCGACCGGCGCGTCGTACAAGCGCAAGGAAGACGGTATCGTGCTGGTGGATTACGACAAGTGTATTGGCTGCAAGTATTGCACTTGGGCCTGTCCGTACGGCGCGCGCGAGATCGACGAGAAGCAGAAGGTGATGAAGAAATGCACCTTGTGCGTAGACCGCATCTACGACCAGTCGCTGGCCGAGATCGACCGCAAGCCCTCCTGCGTCAAGGCTTGCCCGACCAGCGCACGCCTGTTCGGCGACATCCACGATCCGGAGTCGGCGGTATCGCAGGCGATCCGCGAGAACGGCGGTTATGCGCTGATGCCGGAGTGGGGCACGCACCCCGCCAATCACTACCTGCCGCGGCGCAAGACCAAGCTCAAGATCCATCAGGATGAACTGGAGCGCGCGGACAATCCGCTCAAGGTCGAAGGCCACCTGCCCAAGCCGGCAAAGGGCGAGTCGTCGATGGACGATGCCTCGGCATGGTAATGAAGCAACCTGTTAGGAGCGGTACATTATGAAACCAGCTTTTTCCGTCATTTTTCTGACCACGCTCATCGGCGCGGCACAGGGTCTGTTTCTCGCCCTGTTCACGCACCAGTCGTATGCGCTGTTCGGCTTGCTGCCGATGCAGTCGGATGAGTTCTACGGCTACGGCAGCGCCATCGCGATGGTGTTGCTCTGCGGCGGCCTGTTTGCGGCGGTGTTCCACCTTGGCAAGCCCAGCTACATGATCACCCGCGCCTGGCGCGGCATACTGCAGTGGCGTACCTCCTGGATGTCACGCGAACTGATCGCCTTGCCCGCGTTCATGGGCATCGTGTTCCTGTTCGGCGTTTCCCATCTGGCCGGCTTCCGTCCGGTGGTAGTGACCTTGCCCAGCGGCCAACCCATTGACCTGTCGTTCGTGATCGGCGTCGTCGGTACGCTGCTGGCGTTCGCGCTGTTCGTCTGCACCGCGATGATCTACGCCTGCCTGCGCTTCCTGCGCGAATGGAACTCGCCGCTGACTGTGATCAACTACATCCTGATGGGCGGCTCTTCCGGCTTCATCCTGGCGGCTTTCTATGCGGCTTCGGCGGCGCCGGATCAGGCCGACTTCTTTGCCGGCTGGGCGATCATCATCACGGTGCTGGCATTCGCCGGACGCTGGGCGTCGCTGGTGCGCAACGCGCGCCTGAAGCCGAAGTCGACCATGCAGACCGCCATCGGCGTCAAGCATCCCTACATCGTGCAGCGCTCGATGGGCGCCATGGGTGGCACGTTCAACACGCGCGAGTACTTCCACGGCAAGAGCGCGGCGTTCCTGCGCGTGATCAAACCGACCTTCCTGGTGCTGGGGTTCGCGGTGCCGCTGGCCTTGCTGGCGCTGGGCCTGTTCTCGCCCGCCTTGCTCGGTGTGGCGTTTATACTGCAGTACATCGGGCTGCTGGCCGAGCGCTGGTTCTTCTTCGCGCAGGCCAATCATCCGCAGAACCTCTATTACCAAACCATAGGTTGATCACGACATCTTGAAAACCGCACACTCGCGCAATTACTGGCTGCATCGTTTATTCCCATTCCTGCAGTGGAAGCACATGGTGGACAAGCAATCCACCCGTGCCGACCTGATGGCGGGCATCACCGGCGCGCTGATCGTGTTGCCGCAGGGTGTGGCTTTCGCCACCATCGCCGGCATGCCGCCGGAATACGGCTTGTATGCGGCCATGGTGCCGGCCATCATCGCCGCGCTGTTCGGGTCGAGCTGGCACCTGGTATCGGGGCCGACCACGGCCATCTCCATCGCGGTGTTCGCCGCCATGAGCCCGCTGGCCGATCCTGGTTCGCCCGAGTTCATCAGCATGGTGCTGACGCTGAC
>JBQGEN010000183.1:0-1559 GCA_052039615.1 Sideroxyarcus sp.
CCCTTGTCGCCGTAAGGATGGACCCGTAGCCCATGGTGATAGATGTGAACGCCGCCGACGACCTCGAGCCATTCTCGTACCTCCTTGAGTGTGGTAGCTCGGGCAACGAATGACTCGGCGTCCAGGACAAATACCCAAAGCTGGAATCGTGCCGCCGGCGCGTTGTACGCAGGTGCTTTCGTTAGTTCAGCATGATCGGCGGAGAATACAGCCTCGCCCTTCCAGTCCTTGACTGCAGCGGTGGCTCTGCCATCCGAGTCGAGATTCGCGATGAGTTGATACTCGGCCTGATCGAAGTAGGACTCGCGGACACGCCTCTCGAGGTCTGCGAACGCAGGGGCTAGCAGCTCGGGGCGAAATGACGTGGCGTCGTCAAACGGGTCCGCAAGGAGGAGGAGGGCGCGGGCTAGCCGCTGAATCTCGCGCCGCCCGAACGATGTGCGAACTCCGGTAATGTTGATCGTGGTTCCGTGCTTGGCAAGGGTCGTTTGCTTGGCTAGTGTAAGTGGTACAGCCTCAACGGTAGTGGCGTTGTCGAAATCAGCCCACCGGATCTTGAGCCGATACTCAGTTCCTGACTCGGCCTTCGGCCGAGTGGCGAGCTCTGCCTCCTCGCCAAGCCGAAGGGCAGCCAGACGACCAAGTCCCTTATCCCCTACCGGCAATCGTCCCTTCGGCGTCCGAACACGAATGGCCTTCGGCGAACGACCAAGCACGAGCCAGCCGTTTCGAACTGCGTCATCGGACATTCCGACGCCGTCATCGATTACGCGGAGCCGTGAACCACGGATCTCAACTCGACATTTGCTTGCGTCAGCATCGTATGCGTTTCGAACCAGTTCGAGGACGCCTTGATCAACACTGGTCACAAGTTCCTCGCCGAGCCGCCTCAGAATCTCCGGGGAGAATTGAAAGTGCTCAATCATCGTGGGTCAAGGGCAGTTCACGGATCGCCCCCACAGTTAGATGGCGGCACCTCATCCTCTCGTCGAGAATCAGGCTAGTGGCCGGGGACCTCAGGTGCTGCATCAAGGAGTCGCATGTGCTGGCCTCACCTTCGAGTGGCTCGGCCACGATCAGATGATTCTCAACGAGACACGCCTCAGCTCCCGTTATCAGGGTTGCCCTCGCTCGAGTGCCCCCTGGTGCGGACGTACGACGGACGACGATGAACGGGGGCTGGAATGTGCGGCCAGCAAACCCTCGCCTGGGCGCGCGCGCCGAATCGAAGGACTCTGCCCCCGAAAGGATTGCCGCATGAATGTACGGCAGGAGATCCGAGGTGTCCTGATCACGATGTGGGACGACCGTTCCGACTGAGACAGCGAACTTGTCACTAACGGTCGACCGTCCGGTTCGCGCCCGCCACCAACGGGGCCGACGACCACCTTCACGCGTGACAATCAAGTCAATCGCGAAGGTATCGACGTCCGTCCAACGATCGAATCTTCCGAGGTTTCGAACATGGCGTACGGACGCTCGTCGCGCGAGCCCGAGACGGAATGCCGTGTAGTTCGAGCCACTCCGCAGCACATCGGGAAGAATGGCCGTCAAACGGC
>JBQGEN010000184.1:0-1709 GCA_052039615.1 Sideroxyarcus sp.
GAGGTTGGCAAGGGTCAGTTGTTTTTCGAGTGCTGGCAGTCCGTCGGCTCGCTTCGGCAACAACACAATCATCGACAAGCTTTTTCCTCGGTACGGGAGCTCAAGCAGCTGGAATCCCTCCGTGTTCGGTTGAACGTCGAAGGCAGATTTCTCTCGATTGAAGACCGGCTTGTTACGGGTTCCGTCAGGCAGTAATTCTACATATCGATGGTGTGCGTTGAGGTCGCTCATTAGCTCGATTTTTTCTTTCTGTTGATCGGCGCGCGTGAACTCTGCTTCCTGGGTGACTTTTTTATCGAACTTGTCTTGCCAGTTGCCTTTAAAGTAAATCGCATTGGCAAGAACCAGTCGCGTGGCTGAAGTGATCGTTCCAGGAGCAAGGATATTCTTGATGCGCTCTTTGGTGTGCTGAGCCACCCACTGATTGATCTGCCCTCGTTCTCGCTCTGTATTATGGAGAAAATCAGCCGGGAAAGCCGCTGCCCCATAGGCGGTAGTGAGCGTCGTCAAAAAATCCTGCCGAAAAGGAAACGTCTGCTCACCCCATAAGGCATTCGCGATGTTCAACTCGTACGGATCGATTTGTTGACGGAGGGTATTGATCTCTTTCGCAACGGTCACATTCCGTTGAACAACCTCGGGGGCCCCGGTCGATGGATATGGGTAGGGGTGTAGCTCTGCTACTTTCTGGGTCAGGATCTTATGTTCCTCCTCTAATTGGCGGAGCCGACTTTGCATTTCCTCTTTTTTCTCCGTCGTTAATCCACCTGGGACAGCAAGCCGCTGCTGCATCGCTGCCATAGTCCTATGCAGAAGGGTCATATCCCAAGGGGCTTCTTGCGCAGCTGCCCCGGTATTTTGCGCCGTCGAAGGGAATCGCAGTACTACTCCCATCTGACGCGCAGTTTCCCCACGGGCCCCTTCCGCAGCCATGAGCAGTGCGCTGAATAGCGAATAAGGGGAGAAGAACAGATTCGTATCGGCGTTACCGTTCGCTAAATGCTGGTACAAATCGACTGCAAATTCATTGTTCGAGCTCACCGCAGGATTGTCTGACATCGGGAATGCCTCACCGGCATGGAGGAGCGACGGAGCCATCCATGCCCACGAAGCCCACAAGACGACTCCTACACACACCACCCACCAAATGGACCACCGCATATCCCCCTTCGTCATCACTTTACCCCAGCCCTCCCCCAATCGAGCGCAGGGAATGACGTTGCTACCAACAATTGAAATAGAACGGGACAGCATCAGCCGTCGTACAGATCAAATCCGATAGAAATTTGCCGCATTTGTTCCCAGAATTTTGTCGACTGACGCGGGCGGTAAGGTTGATAAAACCTTTCGAGCTTTCTCGACGGGATGCACAAACCCTTCCGCGTGCGGGTAGTCTGACCCAATAAAAAACCGGTCATCGCCGGCAAACTGCACGATCAAGGGGAACATCTTCTCTTCTGGATCGCCGTTCACCCAAATGTTGCGGGCAAAATACTCACTCGCTGGGCGTTTCATCTGCGAGGTATGGCCCATGTATTTATAGCGGTAATCGACCCGCTCTAACCATTCTCCCACCCATCCGACCATCGCCTCGATGGTTGCCACGCGGAGGCGGGGAAATCGCTCAAAAACCCCGTCGTACATCATCGCGGTCACCGCGTTGCGCGGGTCCTGAATGATACTCATGGTGAGATACATAAACCCAGGGT
>JBQGEN010000185.1:0-14041 GCA_052039615.1 Sideroxyarcus sp.
TGCTCAAGCTGGCCGATTTTCTGGCGACCGCGGGGCGGGAGGTGGTGGTAGACAATCTCACCGCCGAGCACCTCGAACGCCATCCCTACCGCGAGGTCGCCCTGGAAGAGATGGGCGGCAAGGTCGATCTCGCCGTCGTGCGGGGCGGCGACGGCACACTGCTCAACGTGGCGCGCACGCTGGCGCCCTTCGATATCCCGCTGGTCGGGGTCAACCAGGGACGCCTGGGCTTCCTGACCGACATTTCCATCGACACCATGCAGCGCACCATCTCCGGCATGCTGCGCGGCGACTTCGTGACCGAAAAACGCATGTTGCTGAGCGCCTCGGTATCGCGCGACGGCAAGCACCTGTTCGATTCGCTGGCGTTCAACGACGTGGTCATGCACCGCGGCAACAACAGCAGCATGCTCGAATTCGAGGTGCGCATCGACGGCGAATATCTGTACAACCAGCGAGCCGACGGCCTGATCGTGTCCACGCCGACCGGCTCCACCGCCTACGCGCTGTCGGCGGGCGGCCCCATCCTGCATCCGTCGCTCGAGGCCATCGCGCTGGTGCCGGTCGCGCCGCACACCCTGAGCAATCGCCCCATCGTGCTGAAGAGCGAATCGAACCTGGAGATACTGATGCATCGCGCAGAGGAGGCGCGCGTGCGTTTCGACGGGCACACCCATTTCGACCTGCACTGCAACGACAAGGTGACGGTCAGCCGCTATGCCAAGCCGGTCCGTCTGCTGCACCCGCAAGGGCACAGCTACTACCACACCCTGCGCGAGAAGCTGCTCTGGAACCAGACGCTTTGACGGCACTGATATAAAAGAACCCATGCTCAAGCACCTCATTATCCGCGACTTCGTCATCGTCGACACCCTCGAACTCGATTTTTCGGCTGGCTTCACCGCGCTCACCGGCGAAACCGGCGCGGGTAAATCCATCCTGATCGATGCCTTGTCCCTTGCGCTTGGCGAGCGCGGCGATGCGGGCATGGTGCGCGCCGGTTGCGAGAAAGCCGAGATCGGCGCCGAGTTCGATGTCTCCGCCATGCCGCTATTGCAGACCTGGCTGCGCGAACAGGAACTGGAAGGCGACGAGGGCATCTGCCTGCTGCGCCGCACACTGGACGGCGTGGGGCGTTCGCGCGGCTTCATCAACGGCCGCAGCGCCACGCTGCAACAGATGCGCGAGGCGGGCGAACATCTGCTCGACATCCACGGCCAGCACGCGCACCAGTCCTTGCTGCGCGCCGATGCGCAGCGCGACCTGCTCGACAGCCATGCCGGATTGGGCAAACAGGCGGAACAGGTCGCGGACGCTTTCAAGGCGTGGCAGACGCTGCATCGCCGCCGTCTGCAACTGGAGCAGAACGCGGAAGCGGTTGCCGCCGAGCGCGAGCTGCTGTCGTTCCAGCGCCGCGAACTGGAGACGTTGAACTTTGCCGTGACCGAGTGGGAGACCTTGCAGGCCGACCACGCTCGTCTCGGCCATGCGGCAAGCCTGCTGGAGACGGCGCAGTTCGGCGTGGATGTGTTGAGCGAGGCGGATACCGCCTGTCTGGCGCAGCTCAATGCGCTGGTGACGCGCCTGCGCACCGGGCTGGAATTCGACGCGGGCCTGCAGGACACGCTGACCATGCTGGAGAGCGCGCAGAATGAGCTGCAGGAGGCGGTCTATGCGCTGCGCCACTATCAGGAAAGACTGGATACCGATCCGCAGCGACTGCAGCAACAGGAGCAACGTATCGCCGATGTGATGGCGGCCGCGCGCAAATACCGCGTCACGCCGGAGCAGCTGCCGCAGGCGCTGGCCGGCATCGTCGCGCGGCTGGACGAACTGGGCGGCAGCGCCGACCTGGACGAATTGGCCAGACAGGACGAGGCCGCGCGCGGCGTCTATCTGGACGCCGCAATGAAGTTGAGCGAGGCGCGCATCATGGCGGCGCAGGTCCTGTCCGACGAGATCACCGCTGCCATGCAGACGCTGGCCATGCAGGGCGGCAAGTTCTCCGTCGCCCTGTTGCACTTGAACGAAGGCAACGCGCACGGGCTGGAGATGGTGGAGTTCCAGGTCGCGGCCAACCAGGGCACGCCGCTGCGCAACCTGGCCAAGGTCGCTTCCGGCGGCGAGCTGTCGCGCATCAGCCTCGCCATCCAGGTCGCGGCCAGCCGCGCCGCCACCGTGCCGACGCTGATCTTCGACGAGGTGGACAGCGGCATCGGCGGGCGCGTGGCCGAGATCGTCGGCGGCCTGCTCAGGCAGCTGGGTCGGCGCCATCAGGTGATGTGCGTCACCCACCAGCCGCAGGTCGCCGCGCAGGCCGATGCACAGTGGCAGGTGAGCAAGGCCGCGCATGCGGGCAAGACCCTGAGCAGCATCAAGGTACTGGACGAAGCAGAACGCATCGAAGAGATCGCGCGCATGCTGGGCGGGGTCAAGATCACCGAGACCACGCGCAAGCACGCCGCCGAGCTTCTGGGCGTCCCCGCTTGAGGTATCATGCCGCCTGTCTTGTGCCAGTCAGATTGAAATAGAAAGCCAAATGCGTATCCAGATCGTTCTAGCCTCCCTGCTGCTCGCTTCATGCAGCAACATGTCCACCTACCTGCCCACCTTTACGCCGTACAAGGTCGAGATCCGGCAGGGCAACCTCATCACGCAGGACATGCGCGCCAAGGTCAAAGTCGGCATGACGCAGATGCAGGTGCGGGCTGCGCTCGGCGCGCCGCTGATCAACGATCCGTATCATGCCGACCGTTGGGATTACATCTACCGTCTTGAAGAGCACAGCGAACTGGTCGAGAACCAGCGCCTGACCCTGTATTTCGAGCAGGGCGCGCTGGCGCGCATCGACGACGCCACGCCGCTGAAACTTCCGGTGACGGCCAAACAGGAGCAGAACGATGGGAAAAATTAGGGTCGCCATCGCCGGTAGCGGCGGACGCATGGGCAAGGTGCTGCTGGAATGCGTGGCACAGGCCGACGATCTGGTGCTGCATGCCGCGCTGGAACATGCGGGCAGCCCGTTGCTGTGCAATGTGGTCGCCGAAGGCGTGAAGATCACCGCCGACATGGAGACCGCACTCAAGGGTGCCGATGTGCTCATCGACTTCACCCGCCCCGAAGGCACCCTGCGTCATCTGGAAGTCTGCCGCAAACTGGGCGTGAACATGGTGGTCGGCACCACTGGAATGAATGCGCAGGAGAAAGCGCAACTCGGCGCCGCCGCGCAGGACATCGGCATCGTGTTCGCCCCCAACATGAGCGTCGGCGTGAACCTGGTGTTCAAGCTGCTGGAGACGGCGTCGCGCGTGCTGAGCGAAGGCTACGACATCGAGATCATCGAGGCGCATCACCGTCACAAGGTGGATGCCCCCTCCGGCACCGCGCTCGGCATGGGCGAGGTCGTCGCGCGCACGCTGGGCCGCGATCTGGAAAAATGTGCCGTGTACGGACGCGAAGGCGTTACCGGCGAGCGCGATCCCTCCACCATCGGCTTCGCCACCGTACGCGGCGGCGACATCGTCGGCGACCACACCGTGCTCTACGCGGGCATCGGCGAACGCATCGAGATCACGCACAAGGCCAGCAGCCGCGCGACCTTTGCGCTGGGCGCGCTGCGCGCTGCGCGCTTTCTTAAGGCCAACAAGGCGGGGATGTATGACATGCAGGATGTGTTGGGGTTGAAGTGATTCGTAACTAGGCATAACCAATGTCCCCTGCTCAGGTTTTGGTCGACCCAGACATTCAGCCGCAGTGGATTCTGCGGCGCTACATGGATCTGCCGAAACTGTTGGACATGTTGCACTCCAAGTCGCTGTACTTTCGTCGAGCAGACGGTTTCGCCGACCGATTGGAGGGAGCGCTCTTTCCATCACTTCGTGCGTCGAAGGATAGTGCTCATG
This sequence comes from Sideroxyarcus sp., assembly GCA_052039615.1. GTDB lineage: Bacteria > Pseudomonadota > Gammaproteobacteria > Burkholderiales > Gallionellaceae > Sideroxyarcus. Next base: position 3,903 of record JBQGEN010000185.1, read on the forward strand.
CCGCAGGAGAAATCGCGACGAATGCAGACTACTTCTACCAACGGTCGCGTATCGGTAGTTTCGTGAACTGCTGGACTCGTGGCGAGAAGGACAGCATGGCCCATTGGCAACTCTATGCCGGAGTTCGCTCAGGAGTTGTAGTTACAACCACTGTTGATCATCTGATCCGAACGGCGCTTACGTGGGAGAGGAATGTCATCATTCATCGAGTCAGATACGTCGACCACCTGAAAGTGAAGGACTACGTCATCGGTCGGTATTCAGATGTTCTCCAGTTTAAGCATGAGGCCTACAAGCACGAGAACGAAGTGCGTGTCATCGTTCCGCAGCAAGGTGATGGCTGGGAATCGAATCCCATTGAACTACGATTGAAGGTGCCAGATCTCGACACACTGGTACGGAGTATTGTTGTTGCGCCGGAGGCGAGCAACGAGTTCTACGAGGCTCTCAAGGATATGTGCTCGCGATATGGGCTGAAGGCTCCAGTTCGTCGATCCAAGCTTGCATACGTTCCGGTGTAACGGCCCGACAAAAGGTGGAGCATAGCGATACCCATACAAAACCGCCGGGGGTTGCCCGGCAGCAAGTCACTTTTCTTGTCTTGCCAAGAAAAGTAACCAAAAGAAGGCGCCCCCGGTGCGCCGCCCACTTCGTGGGTTCCCTGCGTTGCTCAACCAGACAGGCCTCCTCATAACCTCTCACGATCCGCTACGCGGCCACGTGCTCAAACATATTCGTCGGACTACCCCTGTCTGGTCTGCGCTACTCGGCGGCGCACAGGGGAAGGAAGATTAAAGGCGGTTTTGTGTGCGCTTCGCGCACGCTTTTCTTTTTGTTGTTGGCGAGGCGGGCGTTGCCCGCCTCGCGGGTTTTGGGGTTCGGCTTTTGAATTTCATCCCCTGTGCGTCCGCCGAGTAGCGGAGACTGGTCAGGGGTAGTCGGCGAGGACTGTCTGAGCGCGCAGCGCGAGTTCCGCAGCCGCCTGACCAGTCGAGCAACGCAGGGGACCCCGAAGGGGCGGCGCACCAGGGTCGCCTTTTCTTTGGCTACTTTCTTTTGGCGAAGCAAAAGAAAGTGGCTTGCTGTCGGGCAACCCCCGACGGTTTTGACTTGATTGATGGGTATCGCTGCGCTCCACCCATCCTACATGCGTTTAACTTGAACGATTCGCGCTGAATCCGTTCATGCTTCGACAGGCTCAGCACGAACGGGGCATGCTGTTCACATCACCAGCATCTTGACCCCGATCAGGATCAGCACCACCCCGCCGAATATCTCCGCCTTGCTCTCCAGCCAGGTGCCGCTCTTTTCACCGATGCGCACGCCGACCCAGCTGAAGGCGAAGGTCGTCACGCCGATGATGGCGCAAGCCAGCCAGGCGTTCACTTCCAGGAGCGTGAGGCTGAAGCCGGCGGCCATGGCGTCGATGCTGGTGGCGATGGCGAGCAGGAGCATCATTTTGTGGGTGAGAGCCTCGATGTCCTCCTCGATGCCTTCGCTCAACCCCTCGTAGATCATCTTGCCCCCGATCAGCGCCAGCAGGCCGAAGGCGATCCAGTGCGCATACGCCTCGACCCAGCCCAGCACGCCTCTCCCGCCGAGATAGCCGATGAACGGCATCAGTGCCTGGAAGGTGCCGAAATACAGGCCGGCTTTCAGTCCCAGTCCACGGGTATCTCCCTTGGAGCCCAGGCCGATGGAGACGGCGAAGGCGTCCATGCTCAGTGCAACAGCCAAAACGATTACTTCGAACATGTCGTTTTATTCCGATCCGATTGGTCAAATCGTCGCCGGTTCTAATGGGCGACGCAAAAGCGCGGCATTATACGAGCGTTCGTTGAGTGACTGCAGTACGGGATCGACGCCGGTACACCCGCATCGATCCGGCAGCCCGCGATACCCGCTCAACGCATTTTGACCGAATGGCATATTGACGGCGCGGGGGCGGGTGGCTAGGGTGGCGCCCTGGCTCGATGTCCGGCGTGTGTTTGGGAGCTGACAGGCTAGATCGGGCGAAATGCAGAGTATAAAAAAACAAGGAGTTGGCAATGGAGCAAAATAGGCAATCGGACTCGACCTGGAATTGGGTGGGGCGTTATGTGGCGGTCATAGTGCTTTCGCTCATATTGGCGACAGCGATCGGGAGCATGGAGTTGTTCGTGAAGACCACGATAGGTGGCAAGCTCAGTGCTTCGCGCATCGTGCAGTTCCTCGGTTTTGGCGCGGCGCTTGTCGCGTTCTGGGTGCTCGGTCAGCGCGCTACCATCACCCTGCAGCAGCGCAGGGGCAAATGGTCGTTCATGCAGCACTTGATCCTGCCGGTGGTGAGTCTGATCGTTGTGTCGCTGGCCTACTCGGTGCTGCTCTTGCTGCTCAAGGCCGTGATGGGCGCCACGCTGCACAACGTGTACAACTGGGTATTCATTGTGGCCATTCTGACCTGCGCCGGATGGCTGGTCATGGCGGTGCTGAACCAGTCGGCCTCGCTGACTGCGTTGTTCACGGAGCGCAAACCGGCGGGGCAGGGGCGGCACTGTGCGGCTTGTGGCGCGACCTGCGAGACGACAGACAGGTTTTGCAGGCAGTGCGGCAAGCCGCTTGGTGACATGGCCTGACCCGCCGCGGCCGGGCCTGAACTCGGCCGCATAATTAAAGGGTTAATCCCGATTCCCGGTTGCGCTTCCGCAAATCGGGCGCTCCTCGTGTCGTTGCGTGACTCTCGGCTGCATCAAAAGCGGGAGATACACGGCGCATTTGATGCATACCCCCTCTTCGGCTATAATGCGCGCCAATTCAAAGGCGGGATGAACACACGGTTCCTCCCGCTTCTTTATGTCCAGCTTGAAGGAGCATCCTGTGTCGCAAACGAAGCCAGCCATCCTTGTTTTAGCCGATGGAACGGTGTTTCGCGGCATTGCGATCGGGGCGGAGGGCAGTAGCGTCGGTGAGGTGGTGTTCAACACCTCGATCACCGGCTACCAGGAGATCCTCACCGATCCGTCTTACTGCAAGCAGATCGTCACGCTGACCTATCCGCATATCGGCAACGTCGGCTGCAATCCGGAGGATGTGGAATCGCGCCAGGTGTTTGCCAGCGGGCTCATCATCCGCGATCTGTCGCAGACTGTAAGCAACTTCCGCAGCACGCAGTCCCTGCCCGAATACCTCAAGGCCAACAACGTGGTCGCCATCGCCGGCATCGACACGCGCAAACTGACGCGCATCCTGCGCAGCAAGGGCGCGCAGAACGGCTGCATCGCTACCGGCAACGACGTCGAAGCAGCGCTGGCAGCGGCGCGGGCATTCCCCAGCATGGCCGGGATGGATCTGGCACAGGTCGTTTCCTGCGACAAGCCCTACGAATGGAAGCAGCGCGAGTGGGAATTGGGTAAGGGGCACAGCGACATCACCGAATCGAAGTTCCATGTGGTGGCCTACGACTTCGGCGTGAAGCGCAACATCCTGCGCATGCTGGCCGAGCGCGGCTGCCGCATCACGGTGGTGCCCGCGAAGACTCTGGCAGCCGACGTGCTGGCGCTGAAGCCGGACGGCGTGTTCCTGTCCAACGGCCCCGGCGATCCCGAGCCTTGCGATTACGCGATTGAGGCGACCAGGAAATTCATCGAGGTCGGCATCCCCTTGTATGGCATCTGTCTGGGTCACCAGATCATGGGCTTGGCCGTGGGCGCGAAGACCGTGAAGATGAAGTTCGGTCACCGCGGCGCGAACCATCCGGTGCAGGACACGCAGACCAAGCGCGTGATGATCACCAGCCAGAACCACGGCTTTGCGGTGGACACGGCGACGCTGCCGAAGAATGCGCGCGTTACCCACATCTCGCTGTTCGACGGCACGCTGCAGGGCTTCGAGCTGACCGATAAACCCGCGTTCTGTTTCCAGGGGCATCCCGAGGCGAGCCCCGGGCCGCATGACGTGTCCCCCTTGTTCGATCGCTTCGTGGCGATGATGGAGAAGAAGTAAATGCCGAAGCGTACTGACATTAAGAGCATCCTGATCATCGGTGCCGGCCCCATCGTCATCGGGCAGGCGTGCGAGTTCGACTACTCCGGCGCACAGGCGTGCAAGGCACTGCGCGAAGAGGGCTACCGCGTCATCCTGGTGAACTCGAACCCGGCCACCATCATGACCGACCCGAACATGGCGGATGCGACCTACATCGAGCCCATCACCTGGAAGATGGTCGAAAAGATCATCGCCAAGGAACGCCCCGACGCGATCCTGCCGACCATGGGCGGGCAGACCGCGCTGAATTGCGCGCTGGACCTGGCCAAGCATGGCGTGCTGGAAAAATACAACGTCGAGATGATAGGCGCGTCGCGCGACGCCATCGACATGGCGGAAGACCGCGAGAAGTTCAAGCAGGCGATGACGCGCATCGGGCTGGCGTCGGCACGTTCGGCGATCGCGCACAGCATGGAGGAGGCGCTGCAGGTGCAGCAGGTGATGGGCTTCCCCACCATCATTCGTCCGTCCTTTACCATGGGCGGCAGCGGCGGCGGCATCGCCTATAACCGTGAAGAATTCGTCGAAATCTGCGAGCGCGGCCTGGAAGCTTCGCCCACGCGCGAACTGCTGATCGAGGAGTCGCTGCTCGGTTGGAAAGAATACGAGATGGAGGTCGTGCGCGACCGCAACGACAACTGCATAATCATCTGCTCGATCGAGAACCTCGATCCGATGGGCGTGCACACCGGCGACTCCATCACCGTCGCCCCGGCGCAGACGCTGACCGACAAGGAATACCAGATCATGCGCGACGCCTCGCTGGCGGTGCTGCGCGAGATCGGCGTGGAGACCGGCGGCTCCAATGTGCAGTTCTCCATCAACCCCAAGGACGGGCGCATGGTGGTGATCGAGATGAACCCGCGCGTGTCGCGTTCCTCGGCGCTGGCGTCCAAGGCAACCGGCTTTCCGATTGCGAAGGTGGCAGCCAAACTCGCGGTCGGCTACACGCTGGACGAACTGAAGAACGACATCACCGGCGGCGCGACTCCGGCTTCGTTCGAGCCGACCATCGACTATGTGGTCACCAAGATCCCGCGTTTCGCGTTCGAGAAATTCCCCCAGGCCAACGACCGTCTGACCACGCAGATGAAGTCCGTGGGCGAGGTGATGGCCATAGGCCGCACCTTCCAGGAATCGTTCCACAAAGCTCTGCGCGGCCTGGAAGTCGGCGTGAACGGGCTGGATTCAAAATATACCGACCGCGAAGCCATCGTGTCCGAACTCGGCAATCCGGGGCCAGAGCGCATCTGGGCCGTGTCTGATGCCTTCCGTCTCGGCATGAGCGTGGAAGAGGTGTTCAACGTCAGCAAGATCGATCCGTGGTTCCTGGTGCAGATCGAAGACCTGATCCGGCAGGAGCAGGCGCTGGCAGGCCACACGCTGGAAAGCATCAGCGCGGACCATCTGCGCACGCTGAAGCGCAGCGGTTTTGCCGATGCGCGTCTGGCCAGACTGCTGGGGATCGACGACGAATCGGTGCGCGCCTACCGCCATGCGCTGGGTGTGCGTCCGGTGTTCAAGCGCGTGGACACCTGCGCCGCCGAGTTCGCCACCAATACCGCCTACATGTATTCGACCTACGAGGAGGAGTGCGAATCGCAGCCTTCCGACAAGAAGAAGATCATGGTGCTGGGCGGCGGTCCGAACCGCATCGGCCAGGGCATCGAGTTCGACTATTGCTGTGTGCATGCTGCACTGGCGATGCGCGAGGACGGCTACGAGACCATCATGGTCAACTGCAACCCGGAGACCGTTTCGACCGACTACGACACTTCAGACCGCCTGTACTTCGAGCCGCTGACGCTGGAAGACGTGCTGGAAGTGGTGGCCGTGGAGAAGCCCGTCGGCGTGATCGTGCAGTACGGCGGCCAGACGCCGCTGAAGCTGGCACATGGACTGGAAAAGAACGGCGTGCCCATCATCGGCACCTCGGTGGACATGATCGACTGCGCCGAAGATCGCGCGCGCTTCCAGGCCATGCTGCGCAAGCTGGGCTTGAAGCAGCCGCCCAACCGCACCGCCAGCAACGCGGCCGATGCGGTGGCGGGTGCCGACGAGATCGGCTATCCGCTGGTGATGAGGCCAAGCAACGTGCTGGGCGGGCGCGGCATGGAGATCATCCATGCGCAGACCGACCTTGAGCGCTACATGCGCGATGCCGAAGACCTGGCCAAGACCTGGCCGGAACGCATGCCCATCCTGCTCGACCGCTTCCTCAACGACGCGATCGAGGTGGACGTGGACGCGGTGTCCGACGGCAAACAGGTCGTCATCGGCGGCATTATGGAACACATTGAGCAGGCGGGCGTCCACTCCGGCGACTCGGCCTGTTCGCTGCCGCCGTATTCGCTGTCGGCCAAGCTGCAGGACGAGTTGCGCCGCCAGACCGTGGCCATGGCCACGGAGCTCAACGTGGTCGGCCTGATGAACGTGCAGTTCGCGATCCAGGGCGAGACGGTGTACGTGCTGGAAGTGAATCCGCGCGCCTCGCGCACCGTTCCATATGTATCCAAGGCCACCGGCGTGCCGCTGGCGAAGGTCGCCGCGCGCTGCATGGCCGGGCAAACGCTGGCGCAGCAGGGCGTGATCAAAGAGGTCATCCCGCCGTATTACTCGGTGAAGGAAGCGGTGTTCCCGTTCATCAAGTTCCCCGGCGTCGATACTATCCTCGGCCCCGAGATGAAATCCACCGGCGAGGTGATGGGCGTGGGTGATACTTTCGCCGAGGCTTTCGTCAAGTCGCAACTCGCGGCCAGCGTGAAGCTGCCGAAGGGCGGCAAGGTGTTCATAAGCGTGCGCGAGGAAGACAAGACCGGCGCAGCAGAAGTCGCGCGCACTTTGAAGCAGCTGGGCTTCACCATACTTGCGACGCGCGGCACGGGCTCGGTAATCACCGCGGCGGGTGTGGAAGTGACCGTGGTGAACAAGGTGGCCGAAGGGCGCCCGCACATCGTGGACATGATCAAGAACGGCGAGGTCAGCCTCATCGTCAATACGGTGGACAGCAGGCCATCCGTGATGCGCGACTCCTATTCCATCCGCCATGCGGCGTTGCAGGGCCGCGTGACTTATTACACCACGCTCGCTGGCGCGCGCGCCGCTTGTCTCGGCATGCAGCACCTGGCCGAGCTGCAAGTCTATGACGTGCAGTCTTTGCACCGTCGTCTCAAAAAATAGAAAGAAGGGAAGCAGCATGAGCAAGGTTCCATTGACAGTGAACGGCGCTGAGCTATTGCGCCAGGAATTGCACCGTTTGAAGACGGTGGACAGGCCGTCGGTCATCAACGCGATCTCGGAAGCGCGTGCGCAGGGCGATCTGTCGGAGAACGCCGAATATGAGGCCGCCAAGGAGCGCCAGTCCTTCGTCGAAGGACGTATTGTCGAGCTGGAGTTCAAGCTGGGCAGCGCGCAGATCATCGACCCCAAGACGCTCAATGCGGAAGGCCGCTGCGTGTTCGGTTCGACCGTGATCCTGGAAGACCCCAGCAACGGCGATGTGGTGACCTATCAGATCGTCGGCGACGACGAGGCCGACATCAAGCAGCGCAAGATATCCATCAGTTCACCGATTGCGCGCGCGCTGATCGGGAAATCGAGCGGCGACATCGCGGAGGTTCAGGCGCCGGGCGGTATTCGCGAATACGAAGTGGTGGACGTTCAGTATATTTGAACCGGTGAGTGGCAAGTGGTGAGCAGGCAGTAGGGGAGAACACTCCCCCACGTGCTACTCACTCAACTGCGGCTTGCGAGCTGCTTCTTGGTGAGCGACTTGCCCTTGGGGCGTTTTGGGGCCTTGGCGATGGGGGTCTCCAGCGGTCGATAGACCACCAGTATCTTGCCGATGTGCTGCACCGGCCCCGCCTTCAGTACTTCGCATATCTCTTGCAGCATGGCCTCGCGCGCTTCCCGGTCATCGTTCATCACGCGGATCTTCAGCAGGTCATGGCTTTTCAGGCTGCGTTCGATCTCGTCCAGAACGGCCGGTGTGAGGCCGGCGTTGCCGATGATGACGATGGGGTTGAGCGGATGAGCGCGCGCCTTGAGGTCGCGGCGCTGTGAAACGGAGAGGTTCAACATGATAGTCCTTCTAATAAGGTGCGGATTCTAAACGATGAAGGCTTCCAAGACCAGCAAACAATGGATGCGCGAGCATGTAAACGATCCTTATGTGCAGCGTGCGCAGAAGGAGGGGTACCGCTCGCGTGCCGCCTACAAGCTGCTGGAGATCGATGAGCGCGACCACCTGATCAAGCCGGGCATGGTGGTTGTGGACCTGGGAGCGACGCCGGGAGGCTGGTGTCAGGTGGTGGCGGGCAAGCTGGGAGCCCAAGGGCGCATCATCGCTCTCGACCTGTTGCCGTTGCAGCCCCTGCCGCGCGTCGAGTTCATCCAGGGGGATTTTCGCGAGGATAGTGTGCTGGCGCAGCTTGAGGCAAAGCTTGAGGGGCGTCAGATCGGTCTTGTAATCTCGGACATGGCACCCAATATAAGTGGCGTGAATTCTGCCGATCAGGCTCGCGCCATGTATCTGGCTGAACTGGCGCTGGATTTCGCGGTCAACCACCTGGCGCCGGGCGGGTCGTTCCTGGTCAAGGTGTTCCAGGGCGCCGGCTTCGAGGACTATCTGAAACTGATGCGTAGCCACTTTGCCAAAGTGGTCGCGCGCAAGCCCAAGGCCTCGCGCGACCGCAGCAGCGAGCAGTATCTGGTGGGGCTCGGCAAGCTTGAGTAATGGCATGGGACGGTGTCTAATGCGTGAACGTAATATATGGCTCAATGTAAGGAGCAAGTGTGAATAATCTGTTCAAGAGTATCGGGATATGGCTGGTTGTCGCTTTGGTGCTGATGACCGTCTTCAATCAATTCAATGCGCGCCAGCAATCGACTGCGCAGGCGCAGCTGGATTATTCGCAGTTTCTCGAAGCGGTGCAGTCGGGTCAGATCGAGAAAGTGACCATTGAAGGCCGCACCCTGAAGGCGACCACCACCGACGGCAAGCGCATCACCAGCTATGCCCCGAGCGACATCTGGATGGTCTCCGACCTGCTCAAGTACGGTGTCAGTATCGAAGCCCGCCCGGAGGAGGAGCAATCCTTCCTGATGAGCATCTTCGTATCATGGTTCCCCATGCTGCTGCTGATCGGCGTGTGGATATTCTTCATGCGCCAGATGCAGGGCGGCAAGGGCGGCGGCGCGTTCTCGTTTGGCAAGAGCAAGGCGCGCATGCTGGACGATACCAAGGAGCGCGTGACTTTTGCCGACGTGGCCGGCTGTGACGAAGCCAAGGAAGAGGTATCCGAACTGGTGGACTTTCTGCGCGATCCCTCCAAGTTCCAGAATCTCGGCGGGCGCATTCCGCGTGGCGTGCTGATGGTGGGCAGCCCCGGCACCGGCAAGACCTTGCTGGCAAAGGCCATCGCGGGCGAAGCCAAGGTTCCGTTCTTCTCGATCTCCGGTTCCGATTTCGTCGAGATGTTCGTAGGCGTCGGTGCCGCGCGCGTGCGCGACATGTTCGAGCAGGCCAAGAAACAATCCCCGTGTATCGTGTTCATCGACGAGATCGATGCGGTCGGCCGTCAGCGCGGGGCCGGACTGGGTGGCGGCAACGACGAACGCGAACAGACCTTGAACGCCTTGCTGGTGGAGATGGATGGTTTCGAAGGGACGTCCGGCGTCATTGTGATCGCCGCGACCAACCGTCCCGACGTGCTCGACCCAGCGCTGCTGCGCCCCGGCCGTTTCGACCGCCAGGTAGTGGTGCCGCTGCCTGATATCCGCGGCCGCGAGCAGATCCTGATGGTGCATATGCGCAAGGTGCCGATGGCGCCCGACGTGAAGGCCGACATCCTGGCGCGCGGCACACCCGGCATGTCTGGCGCCGACCTGGCCAACCTGGTGAACGAGGCAGCGCTGTTCGCCGCGCGCCGCAACAAGCGTTTCGTCGAGATGGACGATTTCGAGTCCGCCAAGGACAAGATCATGATGGGCGCCGAGCGCAAGTCCATGGTCATGCCGGAGGAGGAGCGCCGCAACACGGCGTATCACGAGTCCGGCCATGCGCTGGTGGCACGGCTGATGCCCAAGACCGATCCGGTGCACAAGGTCACCATCAT
>JBQGEN010000186.1:0-1984 GCA_052039615.1 Sideroxyarcus sp.
GAGGTCTCTGCGGAAGTGGCGCGAAGTTACACCGTATAATGCGGCGAATCAATTCGCTTGACCGGTTTCATGCAAAAAATCCTGACCTCGCCCTATTCGGTCGCCTTCTTCGCCGGTGCCCTTGCCGTGCCCGGCTACGCCCCGTTCGGGATATTTCCCCTGCCCATCCTCGCGCTCGCCGTGCTGTTCTGGCTGTGGAGCCGGGCGGAACGTCCCGCACAGGCCGCGTGGCTTGGGTTGAGCTTCGGCATGGGCCTGTTCTGTTTCGGCATCGGCTGGATCTACGTCGCGTTGCACGACTATGGATACATGCATCCCGTCCTGGCGGCGCTCTCCACTGCGCTGTTCGCTGCCGTAAACGCCGCGCTGCCCGCGTTGGCGGGCTATGTGCAGGCGAAATTCACGGCCGGCCGGAATGTCCGCGTCCTGTTGCTCATGCCCGCCATCTGGACGCTCGCAGAATGGCTGCGCGGCCTGCTGTTCACCGGATTCCCATGGCTCGCGGTCGGTTACTCGCAGGCGCCGGACAACCCGCTGGCGGGCTACGCGCCGCTGCTCGGTGTATATGGTGTGTCACTCGCCGTGGCAGCGAGCGCCGGGATGGCACTGCTGTTGTGGCGCGAGCGCTGGAGCGGGCCGGGCAGGGTGGCGATGGGCATGCTGCTGGCATTGTGGCTGGCCGGCGCTGCGCTGCGCACGGTCGCATGGACGCAGCCGCAGGGCGAACCGCTCAGGGTGGGCCTGCTGCAGGGCAACATCGCACAGGATGAAAAATTCGATGAAGACAGGCTGGTTGCCACTCTGGAGGCCTACCGCCGTCTCGCGCTAGGCAGCGACGCGCGCCTCATCGTGCTGCCGGAGACGGCGTTGCCGCTGCTGCGCGGTAACGTGCCGGAGCGCTACCAGGCCATCCTGGCCGACCATGCGCGGCGGAACGGCGGCGACATCCTCATCGGCGCATTCGAAAAAGAAAACGGCAGCTACTACAACAGCGTGTATTCGTTGGGCAGCTCGGAGAGCCAGCACTACCGCAAGAACCACTTGGTACCCTTCGGCGAGTTCGTCCCGCTGCGCAGCGTGTTCGGCTGGCTCGTCAACGACCTGCTGCAGATACCGATGGGCGATCAGGCCAGCGGCGGCGCGCACCAGCCGCCGCTCGAGGTTGCCGGACAGAAGGTCGCGGTGAATATCTGCTACGAGGACGCCTTCGGCGAAGAGATCATCCGTGCCTTGCCCCAAGCCACGCTGCTGGTGAACGTCACCAACGACGCCTGGTACGGCGAATCGCACGCCGCCATGCAGCACAACCAGCTGTCGCAGATGCGCGCGCTGGAAACGGGGCGCATGGTGCTGCGTGCCACCAACACCGGGGTGACCTCGGTCATCGGCGTGGATGGGCGCATGCTGGCGATGCTGCCGCAGCATGAAGAAGGGGTGCTCACTGCGGAAGTGCAGGGGTATGTCGGCAGCACGCCCTATGTGCGGTGGGGGAATGCCGGGATGCTGCTGTTGATTTTGGGGTTGTTGGCCGTGGCGTGGGGATGGCGCAAACCAGTGTGATGCGCTCTGCGGCGGCTTTCAACGAGACCAGGTCAGTGTCCATGAACACGAATTCCCGCAGACGTTTCCTGGCGCAATCCCTGGGGGCCGTTGCCGGCCTGCTTTGCGGTGCATCGCCACTGTTCCGCAGCGCTCAGGCTATTGCCGGGACAGGCTTGTCCTCCGGCGAGTATTTTATGGTCGGCGATGGCGGCCGTGGCAAGGAAACGCTATTTGGGAACACGGACTATTTGCCGAGCGCCGGATGCGCGAGAATCTGGCGCTTCGGGCAAACGCAGGTACGGGAAATCGAACTGCCATTTCTGCCCCATACCTTTATCCCGTCGCCGGCAGCACCGCATCGGCTGGTGACCTTCGAGAAATGGGGGATGCAGATGGCGGAGATCGATTTAGGAACGTCGGCCGTCGTCCGCGTCACGCGGGC
>JBQGEN010000187.1:0-9694 GCA_052039615.1 Sideroxyarcus sp.
CCACGCCGCGCGTGCCTGAGCCCTGTTCGCGCAACAGGAAGGTTTCTTTTGCCAACTGCCTGGGCTGGATCTTGCGTGTGCGCGCCAGCGGGTGGGTGGGTGCAGCGATCACTACCAGCGGATTCTCCATGAACGCTTCGGCGCGCATGTCCGTGCCTGCCGGGGGCTGGCCCATGATGGCGAGGTCGGCGATGTTTTCGGCAACCTGTTTGACGACGGCGTCGCGGTTGGCCACCGACAGGCTGACCTGGATCTTGGGGTGCACCTGGATGAACCGGGCCAGCAGTTGCGGCATGAAATAGTTTGCAGTGCTGACCACGGCGATGTTCAGGTGGCCCCGCTCCAGCCCTTTCATCTCGTCGAATACCGATTCCATCTCCTGCATGAGCTGCAGCATCGAGCGCGCATAGCGCAACAGCACGGCCCCGGCATCGGTAAGGTGGAGCTTCTTGCCGACCTGCTCGAACAGCGGCAGGCCGACGGCGGCTTCGGCCTGCTTGATCTGCATGGACACCGCCGGCTGCGACAGGAACAGCTCGGCCGCCGCGCGCGAATGGCTCAGATGGCGGGCGACGCTCTCGAAGACCTGCAGTTGGCGGATGGAGATGGGCAGCATGGTTGATTTATATCATAAGTCACGCTTATGGTAAGCATAAATACATTTGACTGTTGTTTATGATTTGGGGGCGTATAGTGCGCTCCGTAGTCAACATTTAACCTACGAGGAGAAGCAAGAAATGGATCAATCGAATCGTTATGCAAATCTGAATCTGAAAGAAGCGGATTTGATCGCAGGCGGCAAGCACTTGCTGGTTGCTTACAAGCTCATTCCGGCCAAAGGCCACGGATTCCTGGAAGTAGCTGCTCACGTTGCAGCTGAATCTTCTACCGGTACCAATGTGGAAGTGTCCACCACCGACGACTTCACCCGTGGTGTCGACGCGCTGGTGTACGAAGTAGACGAGACCGCTTTCGGTGACGACCCTGTCAAGGGCGGCGGCCTGATGAAGATCGCGTATCCGGTCGACTTGTTCGATCCGAACCTGACCGACGGTACTTACAACATCTCCCATATGTGGTCTTTGATTCTGGGTAACAACCAGGGTATGGGCGACCACCAAGGTCTGCGTATGCTGGACTTCTTGGTGCCGGAGTGCATGATGAGACATTTCGATGGTCCTTCAGCCAACATCAGCAACCTGTGGAAGGTGCTGGGTCGCTCTGAGACCGATGGCGGCTACATCGCCGGTACCATCATCAAGCCGAAGCTGGGTCTGCGTCCCGAGCCGTTTGCCAAGGCGTGCTACGACTTCTGGCTGGGTGGCGACTTCATCAAGAACGACGAACCGCAAGCTAACCAGCCGTTCTGCCCGATGGAAGTGGTCATGCCCAAGGTGGCGGAAGCCATGGATCGCGCTCAACAGGCAACGGGTCAAGCCAAGCTGTTCTCGGCCAACATCACCGCCGATTACTACAAAGAAATGATCCATCGCGGCGACTTTGTTCTCAATACGTTCGCCAAATACAACTCTGCCAGCCATGTGGCCTTCCTCGTCGACGGCTTCGTGACCGGCCCAGCGGGTGTGACCACTTGCCGCCGCGAGTTCCCGGACACCTTCTTGCACTTCCACCGCGCAGGCCACGGCGCCGTGACTTCCTACAAGTCGCCGATGGGTATGGATCCGCTGTGCTACATGAAGATGGTGCGCTTGATGGGTGCTTCCGGCATGCACACCGGCACCATGGGCTACGGCAAGATGGAAGGCCACGGCAAGGAAACCGTGCTGGCATACATGCTGGAGCGCGACGAGTGCCAGGGACCTTACTTCTACCAGAAGTGGTACGGCATGAAGGCCACCACCCCGATCATCTCGGGCGGCATGAACGCACTGCGTCTGCCGGGCTTCTTCAAGAATCTGGGCCACGGCAACGTGATCAACACCTGCGGCGGCGGTTCTTTCGGCCACATCGACAGCCCGGCAGCAGGCGGTATCTCTCTGGGCCAGGCATACGAATGCTGGAAGACCGGTGCGGACCCGATCGAATACGCGAAGACCCACAAGGAATTCGCACGTGCGTTCGAGTCTTTCCCGAAAGACGGCGACAAGCTGTTCCCGGGCTGGCGCGAAAAGCTGGGCGTACACAAGTAATCCACGCCACAGCAAGAGCAACGAAATGCGCCCCCACTCGCTGGGGGCGTTTTTTTCCGAGAGTAAAACCGCAAGCAATGTGCGGTTACATGGAGTGAACCATGACGAACATCGAACAATACAAGGTGCACAAGGAGCCGTTCTACCAGGCGCAGGGCGACGAAGTCGCGTTGTATGAGGCCGCTTACAAAGCGCGCCTGCCGGTGATGGTGAAAGGCCCGACCGGTTGCGGCAAATCGCGCTTCATCGAGTACATGGCCTGGAAGCTCAACAAGCCGCTCATCACCGTGGCGTGTAATGAGGACATGACGGCGAGCGACCTGGTCGGCCGTTATCTGCTGGATGCGAACGGCACGCGCTGGTTGGACGGTCCGCTGACCACAGCGGCACGTATCGGCGCCATCTGCTATCTGGATGAAGTGGTCGAGGCACGTCAGGACACCACCGTGGTGATCCACCCGCTGACCGACCACCGCCGCACGTTGCCGTTGGATAAGAAGGGCGAGTTGATCGAGGCGCATCCGGATTTCCAGTTGGTGATCTCCTACAACCCGGGTTACCAGAGCCTGATGAAGGACCTGAAGCAATCCACCAAGCAGCGTTTCACCGGTTTCGAGTTCGATTATCCGGATGCCGCTCTTGAATCGGAGATCCTGGCCAAGGAAACGGGGCTGGGTATCGAGGTGTGCGGCAAGCTGGTGCAGATTGGCCAGGCTGCGCGCAATCTCAAAGGCCACGGTCTGGATGAAGGTATCTCCACACGCTTGCTGGTCTATGCGGCGACCCTGATCAGGAATGGTGTCAATGCCAAAGCCGCATGCCGCATGGCGCTGGTTCGACCGATCACCGACGACGCGGATATCCGCGACACGCTCGATCACGCGATCGATGTCTCGTTCGCCTGACTGGGCACGAAACCGGCGAAGGGGCTGAGCGATGACTGAGGTCGTGACGGAGAGAACGGAAGAGATCTCGATGTACTGGGAGAAACTGGGCTGCAGATTCGCCCAGGTGGATGCCGTCTTCGATGAGTGCATGAAGGAAGCCAAGGCACTGCTATCGAAAGCGGGCCTGGAGACCTACATCGAGAATGCCCGCATCATCGGCAAGATGGGGCGTGGCGCGGAACCTTTGCTGGTCTATCTGGAAGAAGCGCCAGGCGTGGCCAGCGTCATCGGGGAGCACGCGCTGATCAAGCTGCGGGAATTCTCCGAGTACTTGTCTACGCACACCAACTTCAAGGCGATCGTGCCGTTCCTGCAAACCAGCGGTGCGGTGGCCCGCCGCCTCAACAACGACAAGATGTACTGGCGCTACATCGAATTGGTGCGCGACATGCTGGACCGCACCTCGGGTTCGATCCACGGTCACCATACGACCTTTGCCAGCCCGGGCTTGCCCGAACTGCTCAAGCAGGCGCCCAAGTTGTTGGGCGTCCTGTCGCTGCAGGGATTTCAAAACTGGATCGAGTACGGCATCAAGTACTACAACCATCATCCGGAACGGCAGGAAGAATATTTCCGGCTGGAATCCGCCGATGCGATCGCGGTCATGCAGCGTGAGCGGCACGGCACCTTGCTGGTGGACAACGAACGCAAACTGGATACCTACATCCGCGCGCTGTGGAACGACAGCGACTATCTCATTCCATATTCGGTCGCTTTCGATGAACTGCGCAAGCCGATGCCGTACTACACCGAAGACGGCATCCGCCTGCCCGATGTCTATGACGACCTCGATGGTGTGTCCGGCATCGACCGCTATCGGGCCGCACTGGCGCATATGGCGGCGCATCGCCGCTGGTCGCAAAAGATGATCGTGGACAACTGGAGTCCTTTTCAGCGCGCCAGCGTCGAAGTATTCGAGGACTCCCGCGTGGAGCATCTGGCCTGCCGGAAATATCCCGGCCTGCGCAGACTGTTCATGGCGCTGCACCCGATCCCCAGAGAAGAAGACCTGCAACTCGAAGAACAAGGCATCTCGGTATTCAGGCTCAGACTGGCCATGGTATCGCGTGCCATCCTCGATCCGGACTACACCTATCAGAACGAGCATGTCAGGGAATTCGTAAAACAATTCCATGAACTGATGGCAAGCGGTGAATCGACCAGTGCGGCGATGGCATCC
Source organism: Sideroxyarcus sp. (assembly GCA_052039615.1). Lineage (GTDB taxonomy): Bacteria > Pseudomonadota > Gammaproteobacteria > Burkholderiales > Gallionellaceae > Sideroxyarcus. The sequence continues at coordinate 4,278 of JBQGEN010000187.1, forward strand.
GTTGCCTTAGCATTCATTGCACGCACACGCGGCCAACGCGATCTGTCGGCCAAGATGTATTTCGACAATACCGAGGTGGACTACCGCGACGACAACCGGCATCTGTGGATCTATATCGAAGAGAGCGACGAAGACGAGATGTTCGAACATCTCAACCAGCGCCAGAGCACGGAAGGTGAGTTGCATGCGCTGCCACCCCGACACTACGACGAGTGGGACTACAACGCGCAAAACTACCGCCCGGACTGGGTGAGCGTGTATGAAGCGCTGCATCCGCGCGGCAATCCGCCCGTGATCGACAACCTGCTGACCAAGCACGCCAAGCTGATCAAGCGTCTGAAAGCGCTGCTGGAGATGCTCAAGCCGCAGGACAAGGTGCGCATCCGCTATCAGGAGGAAGGCTCGGAACTCGACCTGGATGTGGCCATCCGCTCCCTGATCGACTACAAGAGCGGCAGCTCGCCCGACCCGCGCATCAATATGTCGCATCGCACCGATGGCCGCAGTTTCGCTGTCACCTTGCTGGTCGACCTGTCGCAATCGCTCAGCGAAAAAGCGGCAGGCAGCAATCAGACCATCCTCGAGCTCAGTCAGGAAGCGGTATCGCTACTGGCCTGGTCGGTACAGCAGGTCGGCGATGCGTTCGCCATCGGCGGCTTCCATTCCAATACCCGCCATGATGTGCGCTACTACCACCTCAAGGGATTCAGCGAGCCGTGGGGCGACGATGTGAAGTCTCGCCTGGCCGAGATGCAGGCCGGCTACTCCACGCGCATGGGTGCGGCGATGCGTCATGCCGGCCACTATCTGAAAGCGCAACAAGCGGACAAGAAACTGTTGCTGATCCTGACCGACGGAGAGCCGGCGGATATCGACGTACACGACCCGCAGTTGTTGATCCAGGATGCCAGACAGGCTGTGAAAGAACTGGATCGGGACGGCATCTATACCTACTGCATCAACCTCGATCCCAAAGCCGATGAATATGTGGCGGACATTTTCGGCAAGCAGTACACCATCGTCGATAACATCGAGCAATTGCCGTTAAAACTGCCGGAGGTGTTCATCTCGCTGACCAAATAGCCGTAGAGAGCAAAGCGTAAAACCTGTAAAATCCGCAAGTTGTAAAAATTTAATCAGAGGAGAGCAGTAATGAGCAAGAGTTTGATCCAGTTCATCATCGAAGAACAACGCCAGATCCCCGGTGCGACCGGCGACTTCACCGGCCTGATCAGCGACATCGTGTCCGCCTGCAAGCAGATCGCGCACGACGTGAACAAGGGCGCGCTGATCGGCGTGCTGGGCAGCGCCGGCAGCGAGAACGTGCAGGGCGAAACCCAGAAGAAACTGGACATCATCACCAACGAAGTGTTCATCAAGGCCAACGAGTGGGGCGGCCACCTGGCAGCGATGGCATCGGAAGAGATGGACGACATCTACCCGATCCCGGCCAAGTACCCCAAGGGCAAGTACCTGATCACCTTCGACCCGCTGGACGGCTCTTCCAACATCGACGTGAACATCTCCGTCGGCACCATCTTCTCCATCCTGCGTTGCCCCGAAGGCGTGACCAACCCGACCGCCGCCGACTTCATGCAGCCCGGCACCAAGCAGATCTGCGCCGGCTATGCACTGTACGGCCCGAACACCATGATCGTGATCACCACCGGCCACGGCGTGAACGGCTTCACGCTGGACCGCGATGTCGGCGACTTCTTCCTGACCCATCCGAACATGCAGATCCCGGCCGATACCGCCGAATTCGCCATCAACATGTCCAACCAGCGCTACTGGGAAAAGCCCGTGCAGCGCTACGTCGAAGAGTGCGTGAAGGGCAAGGACGGCGGCCGCGAGAAGAACTTCAACATGCGCTGGGTCGCTTCCATGGTGGCCGAAGTGCACCGCATCCTGACCCGCGGCGGCATCTTCATGTATCCGTTCGATACCAAGGATCCGGCCAAGGCAGGCAAGCTGCGCTTGATGTACGAAGCCAACCCGATGTCCTTCATCGTCGAGCAGGCTGGCGGCGCAGCTTCCACCGGACGCGAGCGCATCATGGAACTGAAACCCAGCGGTCTGCACCAGCGCGTGCCGGTCATCCTCGGCTCGAAGAACGAAGTCGAGCGCGTGGTGGGTTACCACAAGGGAGCATAAATCATGACCAAGCCGCTCGTTTCCATCGTGATGGGTAGCAGCAATGACTGGGACATCATGCAGCAGGCCGCACGCGCGCTGCAGGATTTCGGCGTGGCGTTCGATGCGCGCGTCATCTCGGCGCACCGCTCGCCCGATCTGCTGTTCGACTACATCAAGGACATGAGTGCGCAAGGCGTGCAATGCTTCATCGCCGGCGCGGGCGGTGCGGCGCATCTTGCCGGCGTGATCGCCGGCAAGACTACGCTGCCGGTGCTCGGCGTTCCCATCCCTTCCAAATACCTGAAGGGCATGGCTTCATTACTTTCCATCGTGCAGATGCCCAAGGGCATCCCGGTGGCCACATTTGCGATCGGCGAAGCGGGCGCGGCGAATGCCGGCCTGTTTGCCGTCTCCATGCTGGCGCTGAACGACAAGATCCTGGCGCAGAAACTCGCCGACTATCGCAAGCAGCAGGCAGAACAAATCGCAGCGACCACGCTGCCAAAATTGAGCTGACATGAGCGCATTACACGAATCCAACCTGACCAGCCTGAAATTCCTGCATCGCGGCAAGGTGCGCGACCTGTACGAAGTGGATGCCGATCATCTGCTGATCGTGCAGACGGATCGCCTGTCCGCTTTCGACGTCATCCTGCCCACACCCATTCCCGGCAAGGGCGAGGTGCTCACGGCGGTGTCCAATTTCTGGTTCAGGAAACTGGCCCACGTCATACCCAACCACCTTTCCGGCATCGACCCCGAATCCGTAGTGAAGACCGAAGCCGAGCGTGCGCAAGTGCGCGGGCGCGCCTTCGTCACCAGGAAGCTCAAGCCGCTGCCGATCGAGGCCATCGTGCGTGGCTACCTGGTCGGCTCCGGCTGGAAGGACTACAAGAAGACCGGCGCCGTATGCGGCATCCAGCTGCCTGCAGGCATGCAGGAAGCGCAGAAACTGCCGCAGCCGCTGTTCACGCCTTCGACCAAGGCGGCCGTGGGCGAGCACGACGAGAACATCTCGTTCGAGCAGGCCAAGAAACTGCTAGGTGCGGACATGGCCGAGCAGGTGAAGAACGCCACGCTGGCGCTCTACACCGAGGCGGCGGACTACGCGCTCACGCGCGGCATCATCATCGCCGACACCAAGTTCGAGTTCGGCACCGATGCCGCCGGTAAGCTGTACCTCATCGACGAAGCGCTTACGCCCGATTCGTCACGCTTCTGGCCGGCAGACCAGTACCAGGTCGGCAGCAATCCGCCCAGCTTCGACAAGCAGTTCGTGCGCGACTGGCTGGAGTCCTCCGGCTGGAACAAGCAGCCGCCCGCGCCGCAGGTGCCGGCGGACGTGCTGCAGAAGACCGCCGACAAATACCGCGAAGCGCAGCGGCTGCTAACGGGCGCATGAGAGGGATCCCGCGCAATCTCGTCGAAGGTTTCCTGCGCTTCCGCGCGCAGCATTTCGAAAGCCACGACAATCTCTACCGGCAACTGGTGAAGCAGGGGCAGACGCCCAAGACCCTGGTCGTAGCCTGCTGCGATTCGCGCGTGGACCCCGCGCTGGTATTCGATTGCGACCCCGGCGACCTGTTCGTCATCCGCAACGTCGCCAATCTGGTTCCGCCTCTTGAAGGGCACAGCGGGCACCATGGCACCACCGCAGCCATCGAGTACGGCGTCGCAACGCTGGGGGTAGAACACATCATCGTGTTGGGACACGCGCATTGCGGCGGCATCAACGCGCTGGTCAAGACGGGCGGCGTTGGCACGCCGGGCTCCTATATCGACGACTGGATGTGCCTGGTGGAAAGCGCGCGCGCCGGCGTGATGGCGGATCTGCCGGATGCGCCGCTGGCAGAGCAGGAACGCGCATGCGAACAGCGCGCCATCCTGGTCTCACTGGAAAATCTGCTGACCTTCCCCTGGATACGCGAGCGCGTGGAGGCCGGCGCACTGGCGTTGCATGGCTGGTACTTCGATATCGAACACGGGCAGCTGTTGCGCTACGATGCGGCCGCCCGCGAATTCGTCGCGCTGTGATCAGTTGCCGTCGGGCGCCTTGTTTTTCAGCTCGCGGTAGCGCAACTTGTCCGCCTCATAGCGCGCCTTCACAGCGTCCACATCCTTCTTGCTGGCATCGAGCTCTTTCTGGCGCTTGACCACGAGCGCCTCAGCGTCGGCGATATCCTGGGTCAGGGACGCCGGGATCTTGCGCCCCTGCCGGGTGATGCCATCGCTTTCCTTGTGCAGTTCGGCCAGGGAATCCTGCGCCGACTTCAACATGGTCGCGTGGCTGTTGACGCGCGCCTCGACCTGCAACAGGTTGCGGTCGCGCGAAAGATCGATCTCCTGCTCGCTGCTATAAGTACTGAGCAAGGCCTGGTCGCGGCGGCGTGCGTCGATGGTGGCCTTGTCCTCGACGACCTCTCTCGGGGCCGGCCCCTTGGTACTGGTTTTGAACTTTTCGTCGTGATCGGTCAGGCGGCCCTTGTCCAGCTGCTTGGCGTCGCGGTTGGCGTACTCGGGCGGAATGGTCTCGCCGTAGTGCGTGACCCCATTGTCGTCCACCCACTTGTACAGCTTGGCTTCCGCGTTCAGCGATATCGCAGCGAACAAGGCCGCGGCACCTATCAGCATCTTCGAATTAGTCATCATTTCACCCCGTATCGGTCACGATAAGTTTGCACTGCGTGCAGATTTTGCACCAGCTCCGCCCGGCCCTGCAAATAACCGAGCAAATCGTCCAGCGCGGCGATGGACACCACTGGCAGTCCATAGTCGCGCTGCACTTCCTGCACCGCCGAGAACTCGCCCTGCCCGCGCTCCATGCGGTCCAGCGCGATCACCACGCCGCACGGCGTCGCACCCTCCGCGCGAATAAGTTCGATCGATTCGCGTACCGAGGTGCCGGCAGAGATCACATCGTCGATGATCAGCACTCTGCCCTGCAGTTTCGCGCCCACCGTGTTGCCGCCCTCGCCGTGGTCCTTGGCCTCCTTGCGGTTGAAGCAATATGGCACGTTGCGGCCCTGCTCCGCCAGCGCGATGGAAGTACCCGCTACCAGCGGGATGCCCTTATAGGCGGGGCCGACCAGCATGTCGAACTCGACGCTGGAAGCAAGGATGGCCTGCGCGTAGAACTGGCACAACTCGCGCAACGCCGCGCCGTCCTGGAACAGGCCGGAGTTGAAGAAATACGGGGAGAGGCGACCGGCCTTGGTCTGGAACTCGCCAAAGCGCAATACGTTCTGTGCGACGGCGAAACGGATGAAATCCTGGCGATAGGC